>CBDUTM010000152.1:0-5128 GCA_965369985.1 uncultured bacterium
GCTAATGAATTTTCTGTCCCAAAAGGTGAAGAAATATTTGCTGAAGGAGATCCTTCGGTTTATCTATATCTGGTTGTGACCGGAGAGATCAGGATTACACGGGAAGAACGTGAAATATTCGTTGCCGGGGCGAATGAGAGTTTTGGTTTAGTAGGTTTAGTGGAAGAAAGACGTCGAGCTACGCGCGCAACGGCATTATCGGATTCCACACTTCTCCGCATCGGTCATTCAGATCTTTTTGACCTAATGGAAGATTATCCGACAATTACTCGGGGCGTTCTACGCAGTATTTCCAATGTTCTCCGCGAGTTACTCTGACATTTTTGAACATCATCTCTTTAGATCCTTTTGAAAATTAGGACCGGGGCTATGAACTTTAGAGGTGTACATAAATGGGAAAATTTATTCCGAAGCGTACACCACTCGTTTTTGTATCCCAGAGTTTACTATTCTCTTGCATAGAAAAATACTCATAACCTCCCGATATATCCAAACTGTCAAGGTGCAGAATCAAAAGAGCATTCCATCTATAGCCTGTCCCAACTAATTTTCTATATTTTAAGTTAGCTTGTGCAGAGTATGAGTAATCAACATTGAATTTAGGATAAAATATGTATTCTGTTTCAATTGAGAGTTTATCGTTCTTAAAATCAAATCCGTATTCCGCTCCAATTCCGAAAAGATTTGTGATGGACTTTGTGAACAATGGTCCGGCGATATTTATAAGAGTGTAATTACCATCCGAGGATATGAGATTTTTTCTTCTTGAAAAGATTAATATTGATTTGATGTTATTCTCAAAATCATAACCTAATGAAATTTCGTGGGAAGATATATCAGATTTAAGATCGTATACTGTTGAATTGTCCAATGTTTTAAACCCTTCTGAGCTTATGGGACTCCCAATTTGTACGATAAAAAAATCGTCTTGAATATGATTGTATCTAAATTGAACTTTCCCATATCTAACGCTTAGGTTAGTTTCAAAAAGTATTACCGGCTCAAAATTAAATTCAGTATTCATCTCAAACCGATAAAAATCGCTGTCGATCCATTCAGTCAATCCATTGGATTTCACGAATGTCGAAGCCCTCATTGTCTGGAAGCCGAGTTTTAATTTCGGGCGCTCAAACCCGTGCAATACATTGTTTAGCACCATAACTGTCGCCATAATTCCTACAGCAGTATTCAATATTTTCACTTTTTGCTCCTGCAAGTAATTTACTTACATCAGAGTCAAATTGGACAACTGATAAAATTTACCAAACTAATCTTAAACGATAGCTTTCCACTGTTATTTGGACTTTATTCAGTATATAAATTTAATTTTGTACGGTTTATTCAGATTACGATACCAATTATTTAATGGTAGGAATGATCTCCCATTACATCTATCATCTTTTACAGAGCGACCGAATGGTATAGTCTCTCTTTATTAGTTAATAACGTAAATATTTATTAAAGTTATAATATAGTATCGTAGTATAATGATATATCTACTACAATATTATAGTACTATTTTATTGTTAATTTGTCAAGCCTTTTATTTTCAAATTCTGTCCAGACTGCACTGAACAACCTATACATGGTGTTATTATTAGATTAGGAGAATATTTTTATCTAATAAAGAATCGAATTATCATTTTGAGGACAGTGATATTCAGCCTATATACCGTTTTATTTACTTGACAATACGCTATATAAAACCTTAATTACTACTGTATTTAATAATTTTCAACGGATTTCATAAAACTATTATAAAAGGAAATATAATTATGTCTATATCAACAGGAAAATTTATCTTCATGATATCACTGTTATCAGCAGTATTTTTGGTCTGTAGTGATGATAATGCCACAGATCCGGAGATCGAGCGACTAACAGGCACCTGGAATGCAATTACTCATTCTACCCTTTATGGGTCTATATCTTCGCCTGATTCCTCGAGTGAAGAAACTTTCGATATTGATAGCCAGTTTACATTAATTCTTAACGCTGACGGTTCATATTCGACTCAAACTGTTTTTTTAGGAAACATAAACGGTGAGGAAGGTACGTGGTCCGTTAGCGGAGATCAGCTTACGATCAATACACCACAAGGTGCTGATACAGGCAAATTCTTTATATCAGGTAATAGTCTTACTTTAGAGTTTGGTGAGACACTTGATAATTACACAACGTTTGAAGTATTTGTGTATACAAAGCAATAATATTCCTTGAAATTTCAAACGTTCTCCGCAAGTTGCTATAACATGTTTGAATAATATCCACAAGTGGAACATGCCATTTAAAGTTTAGCACCGGGTTGACAAATCAATTTATATATAGCATATTCTATTATTCGTGATACATTGATAACTCAATTTTTATGATCAAAAAAAGGAAGTGAGGAAGATGAAAAGATATAACCCGGTTATTTTATTTATACTCTTTGTTGTATTGGTAAACGGATGTGCGTACCGACAAATAACAGTTCCCGAAGTAACAGACAGTGACTTTGCCTCAGCTTACAGAAACGACCTGAAAACCCTGTCCTCAGATAAATTTCAAGGCAGAAAACCTGGTACACCGGGCGGAAAATTGACCCAGGAATATCTAATAAATAGCTTTAAGTCAATGGGATTAGAGCCTGGTAATAACGGCAGTTACCTGCAAGAAGTAAAATTAGTGTCAAGCGTAGGAACGGCTTCAGATATCGTAATCGTTAATTCGGAAGGTGATAGTCTTAATACAGATTGGAATAAGCATATTCTTCCACTAATAAAGGGTGTTGACAATGATCTTTCCATCGCGAATAAGGAGTTGGTTTTCGTAGGGTATGGTGCCGAATCCGAGAAGTTCAGCTGGCATGATTATGAAGATATAGATGTAAATGGAAAGATAGTTATCATCCTGCGAAATCACGCTGGTTTTGCGGCGGGAGACAGCTCAATTATGAATGATCCCGATGCCGGAACGCACGCTTCTTTTTCCACAAAATATAAAAATGCAAAATCTCGCGGCGCATCGGGCGCTATAATAATTTTTGATCCGGAATTAAACACAAGTACTCAAACTTGGGAGCGAAGAGTAAAAAGTTCTTCGAGAGGTCGGAGTTCTCTTTATCGCTCGGAGAAGGACACTTCCACTCTGAAATTGGAAGCAATGATCTCTGTGGAAATAGCAAAACAGCTGTTGGCATTAGCCGGCTTTGATTACGATTCACTGATAGTGGCAGCTTATTCTCCCGGATTCAAGGCTTTTAATTTAGGTGTTACGCTTAGCGGCGAATTCAAGCGTGAAGAAACTATCTATAGTTCTAATAATGTGTTAGCTCTCATTCGCGGCAGTAAGCGATCTGATGAAGTGGTGATCTACACCGCTCATTGGGATCATCTTGGGATGAACGAAGCATTGGAAGGCGATAGTATATTTAACGGCGCAGCGGACAACGGAACAGGGACTGCATCAATATTGAATCTTGCGCGCGCATTTAGCGCACAACCCAAACCTCCCGAGAGATCAATACTGTTTATGGGTTTCACCGCAGAAGAAATGGGATTATTAGGATCTGAATATTACGCTGATAATCCGGTATACCCACTTGGAATGAGCGTTGCTTCAATAAATATAGATATGCTGAATTTTGGTGGTGAAACCAACGACTTGATAATGTTTGGAAGCGGCAAATCCGATCTGGAAGAATATGCCGAAAAAGCAGCTGTTAAAAATGGGATGCACATTCAGGATGATCTTTGGCCGGAGGAAGGGTATTATTATCGGTCCGACCATATCAGCTTAGCCAAAAAAGGACTGCCTTCCTTATCGATGGATAACGGCATTGACAGCAGGGAATTCGGCAAGGAATGGGGGATGGAGTATCATAAAGCGTTCGTGGATTCAAATTACCACAAGGTAAGCGATGAATACAGCGAAGATCTGAATGTGGACGGCATTATGCAATATCTGCAAGTGGTCTTTGATATCGGATATACACTGTCGAATTCAAACGATTTCCCCAATTGGTATAAAGATGATGAATTTCGACCCATTAGGGATGCGAGCAGAGCGAAGTAATATTACGAAATTCCGCTTACTGAATTTTAATTGATAGATTGGTCAGTGTAATAACCTGAACCGCACTCTTCTTGCGTTGGGCTAAGTATAGATATTTATATATCAATAAGCCTTAGAATCAAAATTCCAGTTTATAAAAGGCATTATTCTTCTCCATCCGGGATTATTTGGAACGAAATTAATGATCCCCAATTGTACTCCTCTCAGATTATTGGCATAATTCACTAATCCTATGGAGACTCCGGTCTGCATACCTTCTATCTTATTGTAGCTGCTGATCGATAATCCCTTTAATTCTCCTGTTCTATCTACCCTGATTCGTCCCACTGAAAATGTAACTCCGCTGATATCTCGCCCGGAAACTACCCCAGCACCTCCAAAAGTTATTCCTTTTATATCTCTCCCTGCGCCGACTCCCACTAATCCGATTGAAATACCGGAAATATCGTTTCCGGCTCCTAAACCTATTCCTCCGAATGAAATTCCCTTAATATCCCCACCTACGCCTAAGCCTATCCCGCCAATTTGTATTCCTGTCATATTCTCCCCCACTCCTGCGCCTATTATTCCAATGAGTATCCCCTTCGTGTTCCGTCCCACTCCTGCTCCTAATCCGCCAATGATAACGCCTGTAGCATCCCGTCCCACTCCTGCTCCTAATCCGCCAATAGAAATTCCTCTCATATCTTCTCCTGCACCCAATCCGAGAAGCCCCACACTAATACCTGTGATATCTCCACCTGATCCTACTCCTAATAATCCTAAATTCAGGCCTGTGAGCTCAGATTCCGCCGCCAATCCTAATCCACCAATATTTATTCCTTTCAAAACATCAGCTGAGGGGGAAACTAAACCTATTGATATGCCCTTTACCGTTCCTCCGATATTATCTTTTGGTTTCCATAACGTGAGATTTATCCCTGATATTTCATCAAGATAAGAATCAGACCAATTGATCCTCAATCCTTTCGCTCTCGGGGCATTGCCTACAAACAATCCATAATCGTTATATGCGAGATCAAATGAGCTCTGGGAGAAAGAAGTCTCAGAAGTTAACAAAGCGGTACTAATA
>CBDUTM010000153.1:0-5120 GCA_965369985.1 uncultured bacterium
CGGTTATGAAAGGACACGCACAGATAATAGTGGTGGATTACGAAAATTGCATCGGATGCACTATCTGCGTAAAGGAATGTCCGTGGGATACAATTGAAATGATCATGAAAGAAGAAGTTCCGGAGAGAGAAGCAGTCACGAATCAGGGAGATATTGCGTTCGGCAAGGTGGAGACACGCTTTTTCGGATAGACCGTTTCTGAACACTGAGGGATACCCTTTCAGTAGATTTTAACTTGCTTGTTAAATAGCTCGTCTGTAAAATCTGTCCTGTAAAAATCGGGGTGTGGCGCAGCCCGGCTAGCGCACCTGCTTTGGGAGCAGGGGGTCGCAGGTTCGAATCCTGCCACCCCGACAAAAAACAGGACATAATGTCTTTTCTATGTAAATAAATTCATGTTACGAAACAGATTACAGATTCGATAGATGGCATTCATAATAATATTCTCGAGTATTCTTGCCCTGATGTACGGGTATGTCGGGTGGCGAATTATTATACCGGCAGCTCTTCCGGATCATTGGAATACAACTCTATGGATAGTCACAATTTTCTTTTGGCTCATCATTCCGCTCCGATTCATTTTCTGGTTTCAAAAATTCGAATCAGTTTGGATCGACAGGCTTTCTTGGCTGGGCTATATCGGACTCGGAACCTTTGCTATTCTGTTCGCACTTTTATTCAGTAAGGATATTTTATGGCTTCTCTATCTGATGGGTGAAAAAATCGTATTGTATATTCTCGAATCACTGAAAGATGTACCTCAGACAGCTGTTCCTATGAACCCGGAACGCAGGCAATTCATCATGAACATGGCGAATGCAGGTATATTGGGAATCACAGGTCTTTATATTTCATGGGGGATTTACACAGCTAAAAGCCGGATAAGAGTTAAAAATATAGACATATCCGTGCCTGATCTGCCTGATGAATTTGATGGGTTCACGATTCTTCAAATAAGCGATATACATGTCGGTCCAACCATCAAGCGGGGTTTTGTTCAGCGAATTGTAAATATGGCAAAGGAGATATCGCCTGATCTGATCGCATTAACAGGTGATCTTGTAGACGGCTCTGTAGAAAGCCTTGAAAACGATGTTGAACCCCTAAGTGATTTAACGGCTCCTTCCGGAAAGTTTTTTGTTACAGGAAATCATGAGTATTATTCAGGGGTAAAACAATGGGTCGATCATGTTGGTAAATTAGGGTTTCGAGTGCTTAATAATGAGCATGTAATTATCAAGAAGGGAGAAAAGCAGATAGTGTTAGCCGGAGTGACAGATATAGAATCGATAAATATGGATCCTGCAAATGCCTCCGACCCAATTGCCGCGATTCAGGGAGCGCCGGAAGACAGCTATAAGATACTTTTAGCTCATCAGCCCCGAAGCATTTTTAAGGCGGCGGAAGCAGGGTTCGATCTGCAACTATCGGGACACACTCATGGCGGACAATTCTTTCCTTGGAATTTTCTCGTGGCTCTGCAGCAGCCTTTTATCAAAGGAGTTCACAAATATAAAGATACATTAGCCTACGTTTGTACGGGCGTTGGTTATTGGGGACCTCCGATTCGAGTCGGAGTACCACCTCAAATCTCCAAAATAAAACTCATCAAGAGCTCCTGATTCATCCATAAACAATAGTCCGAAGCTGATTAGAAGAACGAATAGGTCTTAAAATGCAACCTAAACTGTTGGTTTTCCGTAATATATAGTTATATTAAAGTAGCCGGTATTAATGTCTACTAAGCGAATTGTAATTGGAGGAATTTGCGTGATCAGACGAATGATACTATCAGTGGTATTTTTAGGGATTATAGCAGGAACAGCGTTCGCTCAGAGCGAAGTCACTATTACAGCGGATAAAGACAATACACTGTACGAAAGCGGCACCGGCGCAGTTAGCAACGGCGCAGGAATCCACTTTTTTGCCGGCAATACCGGAACAAACACCGGTGGAGGTCTTCGGCGCGGCCTAATTTCATTTGATATAGCGGGAAATGTAGAATCAGGTGCCACTATTGATAATGTTGTACTTACATTAACCATGACAAAAACAGCTGTTGCAGCGCAAGATGTCAAATTGCATCGGGTGAGCGCTGATTGGGGTGAGGGGACATCCAATGCCGGAAATTCAGCTGATGGTCAAGGTACAGCTTCCACAACCGGAGACGCTACCTGGATTCATACATTTTTCAGTTCCGATACCTGGACAAATGCCGGCGGAGATTTTTCTTCGACGGCGAGTGCTACACAATCAGTTAACGCAAATGGCTCATACAGTTGGGGCTCATCATCAGAGATGGTTGCTGATGTTCAGGGTTGGTTAGACGATGCCGCCAACAATTTCGGCTGGATCGTAGTTGGAAATGAGGGTGGTGGGAAATCAGTGAAACAGTTCGGTAGCCATGAAATTTCCTCGCCTAATAGCCGTCCTACATTGGTTGTAACATTCACTCCGTTAGTCACAGCAGTAGAGGATGAAAAAGGCAGATTGCCCACCGAGTACAATCTGGCGCAAAATTTTCCCAATCCGTTTAATCCTGTAACCACTGTGGCGTATCAATTGCCTCAATCCGGAAGAGTCTCTCTCATCGTCTACGATCTTCTGGGCGCGGAAGTGGCAACGCTTGTAAACAGTGTCCAAACAGCGGGAATTCACAGCGTCAAGTGGAACGCGATAAACGTAGCGAGTGGTATTTATTTTTATCGGCTTGAAGCCGGAAACTTCACGCAAACTCGGAAATTAGTCGTCATAAAATAAAGTCTTTTCTGTGAATAAAATGAGAGCTAAAATCAGGATCGTCAGCTTTCACCTGTTTCTGATATTATTATTTGCTTCGAATAATCTCGCTATCGCTCAACGATCGATAAATATATCACTTCTTAAGAGATTGTCTGTTCCTGAAGGGTTTTCAGTAAATATTTTCGCTGAAGATCTCGGAACTGCAAGAGGCATGGGCGTCTCACCAAATGGAGACCTGTTTGTCTGTTCGATGAAATCGGGAGAGTTAATAGTATTGCCGGACGCAGATAAAGATGGAATAGCTGATAAGAGAATTATTTTCACCCGCGGATTGAGAAATCCTCATAGTGTAGCATTCCACGATGGATACATTTATGTCGGGGAGACTAATAAGGTCACGCGCTTTAGAGACGATGACGATAACCTGATCGCGGATGGCAAAGGAGAAGTTGTGGTGTCCGGGCTACCCACCAGTGGTCATTTTACAAAAACTATCGTGTTCGGCCCTGATGATATGATGTATTTGTCTATCGGTTCATCATGCAATATTTGCGAGGAGCGAGATCCACGAAGAGCAGCTGTAGTTAGATATACACCTGACGGGAAAGATGAGACCATCTTCGCAAAAGGATTACGAAATTCAGTCGCGCTTACCTTTAATGAAGAAACAGGGGAACTCTGGTCTTCTAACAACGGGAGAGACCGGATCGGCAACGACATCCCTCCAGAAGAGATAAACATTCTCATTGAGGGTGGACACTACGGCTGGCCATATTGCTATGGTGACGGAATAATGAATCCTGAATATGCCGGCAGGAATGAACTTTGTCGTGAGTCATTACCCCCCGTCTTTAATATGCAGGCGCACTCTGCTCCATTAGGCATGCGTTTCTACAATGGAACTCAGTTTCCTGAAAAATATAGAGGAGATCTTTATATTGCTTTTCACGGCTCGTGGAACAGAACAAAACCAACCGGATATAAAATTGTGAGAGTGATATTAGAAGGGGGATTACCGGTAAGGATAGAAAATTTTATTTCCGGGTGGTTACTTCCTACTGATAAGAGATGGGGCAGACCTGTGGATGTGGAAATAGCTGCTGACGGCTCTATGTTTATCTCTGATGACTATGAGGGAATAATTTACAGAGTCAGTTATAAATAAGATTTAGAGAAAAGCAGTCTTAAGAGCCGGCACATAACTTCATCAACCATTATTTAAGTATTACTCAATATGACACCGGATAAAAATTAAAATTTAAACTCAACGTTAACATATATTTCATTGATAGAGTCTGTATTTTCCCTTCCAAGTATCCGAAAATTCGGCATAATATGAAAATTCGTGTCAGCTTCATAATCATAACCTAAAATCATATAAGTCGTACCATCAAATTTTATCCTGTCGTCCGGGTCAGTTATATCATATCGTCCGTAAAAATTTCCTTTTTCGGACTTATATGTCCCAAAGAAGGATATTCCTGTTGTGTTGTAATCAGTAAAACCAGCTGTTTTATGTATAAAATATTCAATACCGGCTCTAAGCTCCTCTGAGTCGTAACCTCCAAATACCGCAGCCGTAAAATTAGTATAATCCGTGGTTGTTGGTTCCCTGTCAAGGTAAATTGAAACAACAACTTTATCATCCGGTTTATACCAGTACAAACCTGAAATCTTTTTAAAATCATCTCTTTCGGGTTTAGAGTTTCCTGTTCCATTCATGTAGGTAAGATGATAACCCTGCTCTTTTGAGAACTTTCCTTTTAATCCAATCCCCAGATCCGCAGACGATCCTAAGCCACTCAGATCTTTAATGGTTTTTTCGATAGATCGGTATCCCCAATAATCCTCTGCTAACCACCAATTTGGGGTAGCTTGCATTCCAAAATAAATTTTCGCATCAGGCACCAGACCAGCCCAAGAAACATATGCGTGTTTCATAAATGGTCGTGCCTTCCCGTCAACCGATCTGTCAGCATCTATTCGGTATCTGACATCGAAATCATCGGATATTTTCTTATCGTAAGTGAAATAATATCTTTTGAAACGGAATTGTTCTACATCTCCGGATAAATCATCAGGAGCGTAATATTCGAAATAGACCTTACCTGAAATTTTACTCGAAGCATCTTGTGCGCATAAATTTCCTATAGTGCCAATATAGTATGCGATAATAATTAATATGGCGGTAACGTATTTGGTGATCATAAAATTATTCCTTAATTGATGTTATTAAATCAGTTAAATCTCTTACTTTGGGCGACCAATGTCCATAAAAAAGAAAGAACTAAATTAAAATCGTAAGAAATTACTAAAAAATCTTGTTTTTAAGAATCTTAACATTATGTTTAAGGGAGTCTAATAAAGTCAAGAAGGGG
>CBDUTM010000154.1:0-5120 GCA_965369985.1 uncultured bacterium
AAGGTTAAGAATGCAATATTTTGGGACATATCAA
Organism: uncultured bacterium; assembly: GCA_965369985.1. Lineage (GTDB taxonomy): Bacteria > Fidelibacterota > SORT01 > SORT01 > SORT01 > JACZTG01. The sequence continues at coordinate 35 of CBDUTM010000154.1, forward strand.
TCGAGACGGGTTTTGGCACTCAATTAAGGGGTTTTAGGAAGAGTTATAGTACTTTTTCGAATTGTGCCAAAAACGGCCGTTTTTAGGAAAATATCGTCTTGTATGAAATGTTAAAATTATTTGACAAAGTTACTAATAAATGAATTGTTATGGTCATAGTATATCGATTTTTGGATTTTATCTCACGCAAAGGAAGTAGTTTTCTTATACTCAGACTTTCATATAAAAATCGAAGTATAAACACCCAAACACCCTTGAAAATGGCTAAAATCAAATCCTTTTTCGAAGTATAAACTCAGAAAATCATTACAAATACTTTAAAAATAGTGCGAGCAAACATCAAATCAGTGTTTTTGAGATCAATTCTAAGAGATTAAAAGAGATTAAATTGTTAATCATTTCCCTTGTCAGAATTTTATCGATTCTGTATATTTTAGTCTTAGTTTTTTAAGATCATATTTAGCTGTTTAAAAGGATAATGAATGCCATCTGAGCCTAAACGCAAACTCGCTGCTATCATGTTCACCGATATGGTTGGTTATACCGCCTTGATGCAGGATAAAGAGGCAAGGGCACGTGAACTTATTCAGCGGCATCGCGATTTAATGAAGCCGCTCGTGGAGAAACACGACGGTAAAATCCTTCAATATGTCGGGGATGGTACATTCATCACTTTCGACAGCGCCATTGAAGCGGTAAACTCTGCGTTTGAAATTCAAAAAGAGTTAAAATCCGATCCGGATATGAATTTACGAATTGGAATACACGTGGGTGATGTGGTAGTTGAGGGAGATGAGGTTTATGGTGACGGTGTCAATGTGGCTTCGCGACTCGAACCGCTTGCTGAGCCGGGTGGTGTTTGCATATCAGGGCGTGTTTATGATGACATCCGAAATCAGGAAGATATTGAAACTGAATATTTAGGGGAGAAAACCCTAAAGAATGTTGACCGACCGGTAAAAATCTATTGTCTTATTGGAGAAGGACTAAGGGCAGCTAAGCCATTTGAAGCAGAAGAAAAAGCTGCTATCGAATCCAAAGAAGTAGTAGAAGAAGTAGTCTCAATAACTGCATCCAAGAGGCTGCTACCGTGGGCGGTTGGTGCTGCAGTCGTTCTGATTCTCTTCTTCGCGAAGGGATGGTTTACAGGAGAATCATCCATACCTGAAGTAGCAGCAGATGAAAACTCTTTGGCTGTGATGTTCATTGAAAATATGATGGACCCTTCCGATGCTGACAGAAGCGGTGAAATGATCACTAATCTGCTTACTACTGACCTGTCTCAATCTCACTCTCTAAGGGTGATTAGTAGTCAGCGGCTATACGATATAGCTAAAAAAGAAACGAATGGAGACAAGGTCAAAATTAATCGCGGTAACGCTACGAGAATAGCCAAAAAAGCACGGGCGCAATGGATGCTCACCGGAACTCTTTCACAGATCGGTTCTCGGATGGTGCTGGCGACTCAGCTTGAAAATGTGCAGGACGGGAGAATTATAGAAGCGCAAAGAGTTGATGGCGATGATCTTTTTGCTCTTGTAGATATGCTTACAAGGGAGGTTAAGGTCGATCTAAAGGTAGTGGCTGCTCCGGGTGAGATCGACGCTCCGGTAAAAGAAATTACAACCAATTCATCAGAAGGGTATCAATTATATCTCGAAGGGCTTGAATTTCTGAATGAAGCAAACTTTGACGAGGCAGTCGAACGATTTCAAAATGCGGTTAAATTGGACCCCAACTTTACTAAGGCTCTTTACAAACTTGCTGTGGCTCAATGGTGGAGTTTCGAAAATTCACCTGCCAAAGAGACAGTTAAAAAGATATTACAAAATAAGAAGAGCTTGCCTGAAGGTGAATTGCTATTAGTTAAAGGATTGGAAGCTCAATTGTATAATGATTATTCCACTGCGATCGGTATATATCAGCGCTTATTGTTAATGTATCCTGATGATAAAGAGATCCATTACGGATTGGGAGAGGCTTATTTTCACTCAAGCAGATTAGAGCGCATAAAAGCATTGGTTGCATTCGAAGAAGCGATTAACCTTGACCCCGAATTCAGACTTGCTTATACACACATATTTAATATTTATCAACGGGAGAGGATGGATGACAGGGCGATTCGGGTAGCCAACCGCCTCATTAATTCGAATTCTGATCTAATTAGCGGCTATCGTTATCTCGCTGATATATACGGATATACGGGTGAGCTTGATAAATCTATAGAAAATTATGAAAAAGCTGCTGACCTAAACAAAGGGAATTATGAATCAGTAAGATTACAAGGTTGGGCTTACCGCATAGATGGGAAATACGAAGAAGCATTAGACGAATACAAAAAGTTTTTTAAGCCTGATGTTCCTTCAATTTGGCAATATCGAGGTAAATTGTTTTCCAGCTATGATTACGCTTTACAGGGTCAATATAAAAAGGCAATTCAATCAACTCGGGAAGCAATTCGAATAATTCGTCCATTCGAGAAACAACGTGTCATCAGAAGCCTGCGAAGACTTGCAGGTTACTATTCAAGCATAGGCGATACGGTTAGGGCTTTTTCGCTTTTAGATAGCGCTTTGGCTATGACTCCATTTATAGACGAAGAACGGTTTCTCTATAAGCAAAAAGGCTATTTGTATGCTGCAAGCGGAAATCAGAAGGAGCTCAAGAAGCTGATAGATATTCTTAATATGCCCGAAAAACAGATAGAAGCTGAATTGGGGTGGGAATTACCGAATATTCTTAATATAGAGCTATATCTTCTTGAGGGAGATATCGACAAGGCAAAAACGGAATATGATAATTTGGGTTGGGTCTATGACTTCAATCTCGAATTGAAAGCCAGAGTTGTTGCTGCCGCCGGTGATTGGGAAAACGTTATATTGACAACTCAGGAAATGCAAACATCCTCCTTGATTGCGAATCCCCGTAACTATAACTATCCCCGCGCTTATTATATCAGAGGAATCGCCTACGAAGGGATGGGTAAGCCGGAGCTTGCCATAGAAAATTATGAAGCATTACTAGACCTATGGAAGGATGCGGACGAAGAAATCCCGGAACGAAGAGATACAATCAAGCGATTAGCAGCTCTCAAGCAAGGAAGTTAATTCTGACAGATTCCAAGCAAGCAACTTCGTCCAGACGAGGAAGATGGTGCTGTTGAAGTAATATTCTCCAGAAATTCTAAATAGAGCATAATTTATACTTCGACTTTCCTACCATAATCGAAGTATAAAAAAATATGTCCAAAAAAAGACAGTTTTAGAGGTAAAATCTCAGCGTCCCTAAACTCGTTAAATGCAACAATTTTGGGATTTTGATTTTGGGACGTTTATGGGAATGTCCCGAAAACGGTGGTTTATGAAACACTTTTTCGGTGTGCCAAAACTCATACGTTTTTGAGAATTTAATAATATTTTCAGTGCAATCTATAGGCCTAATGTGTAACATAAATAGTGGACCTATTATTGGGGGCAGGTCACATAGGGAATCAATAATGGGTGTCCTTTTATTATGAATAAAATAAAATTATTTTTTGCTTTTGATCCCAAAGATACAAATGAAATCAGGTTAGAAAAATTTGCTGCTTTCTTGGTGGCTGGATCCACCACCATTGCTGGCATAATTTGGGCAGCGATGTATTATTTTGTTTTTGGTTGGGGATTGACTTCCCAATTACCTGCTTCCTTTAGCATCATCGTCGGGGGAGCTCTTTTAATTTCTCATATAAGTAAGAACCATCGCTACGCAATTTACGCCCAGATCATTTGCGTCATTTATATCACTACATTCATTCAATGGAGTATTGGCGGAGTGTTTGATTCGGGCATTGTTTTGATATGGGCATTCTTGGGTCCGATGGTCGCATTGATGTTTTTTTCTATAAAACAATCCATTTTTTGGTTTTTGCTTTATATAATAAACTTGGTAATCACAGTATTATTTAACGATTATTTTACGAGTATTGGCCAAGAGGTCACGGAACACACTAAGCTGTTTTTCTTCATTATGAACTTGGGTTTTGCCTCTACGATAGTGTTTATTTTTGCCAACTATTATGTTAATGCTGCTGTTAGAGAACAGAAAAAGGCCAATAAACTTCTGGACACTAACCTACAACAAGAAATTGTGCTGCGGCAGAGTGAAAAATTGGCAACGCTAGGCAAGCTCAGTGCTGGAGTAGCTCATGAACTGAATAACCCCGCTGCCGCTGCTCAACGCGGCGTAGAACAGTTACAAGATACCATCATGAAATTGGAACAAGCCGAGTTTAGATTAGGGCAATTGAACCTTTCAAAATCGCAACTAAAAGCCTTAGAACCGCATACCCAACTGATCAGTCAGAAGGCCAAACAATCAATTTATTTAGATCCGTTAACCAAAACTGATAGGGAAGATGAAATAGAAAAATTGCTAATAGAGAAGGGAGTGACAGATGCTTGGGAATTTGCTCCCAGCTTGGTTAACATAGGCTATAATATTCAAGAATTATCAGAACTATCCGAAAAATTCGCCGGAGAGAAATTTTCAATTATTATTGCATTGATTAGTAATATTTACGCTTCTCGTAATTTGCTGGAAGAAATTGGGCAGGGAACAGGTCAAATTATCGAAATTGTCAAAGCCCTAAAATCATACTCGTATCTTGACCAGGCCCCAATACAATCCATTGACGTCCACGAGGGCTTGAATGATACTTTGGTTATGCTGCGAAGCAAGCTTAAAGCCGGAATTCAAGTGCGGCGTGAATATGCAAAAGACCTGCCTCTCATTGAGGCTTTTGGAAGTGAACTTAATCAGGTTTGGACCAATATTATTGATAATGCCGTAGATGCAATGGAGGGACAAGGCGAAATTATCTTAACAACATACAGAAAGGATGCCTGGGTAGTTGTAGAAATTAAGGATACAGGACCAGGAATTCCTAAGGAGATTCAATCAAAAATCTTTGATCCCTTTTTTACTACCAAATCAGTAGGCAAAGGCACTGGTCTTGGGCTAAATATTAGTCACAACATTATTGTACAAAAGCATAAGGGTAAGATTTAATTACACTCAAGACAGGGGGAGACCAGATTTTAAGATA
>CBDUTM010000155.1:0-5101 GCA_965369985.1 uncultured bacterium
ATCTGAAGTAAGCTCTTCTTCATCACGGTATTTCTTTTGGTCGTCCGAAGATGAATGTGGCAATAGCCTGACAACGTCTGCTTCCACCAATGCAGGTCCGTCTCCCCGTCTTACATTTGCTATTACTTCCTTCATGAGTTTATCAGATGATTCGAAATTCGTTCCATCCATTTCATATCTCGCCAGTCCTTCATAGCCTTTTGTCATTTCATAGACAGAACTTCCGGATGTTTGTTCCGATATATGTACCGAAATAGCGTATTTATTGTTTTGTATAAAGAAAATGACCGGAAGTTTCTCTCTCGATGCCCAATTCAGTGCTTCATGAAAATCACCCTGACTCGTGGTGCCTTCTCCCGAAGAAACATATACTACATTCTCGCTACCCTGTTTTTTTAGTGACATCGCAACGCCCACCGCTTGCAAATATTGCGTCCCCGTAGGACTTGATTGCGAGACTATCTTAAGATCTTTATGTCCGTAGTGATTAGGCATCTGTCTGCCGCCGGAATTCGGATCGTCTTCCCGACTCGTGAAACACATCATCACTTCTTCAGCCGTCATCCCCATTCCAAGCACATATGCTATATCTCTGTAATACGGAAATGACCAATCCTCGCCGCCTTTCAAATTTAATGCTGCCGCAAGTTGAGCCGCTTCATGCCCCGCTCCGCCAATGTGGAAAAAACCTTTTCCCTGCTTGATGAGATTGAGCATCTTATGGTCGAGTTGCCTTGACGTATGCATAAGAGTGTAAGCTTTGATCAGTCTGTCATAATCGCGCTGACCGTTTGGCTCGGAGATATTATTCACGTTCGATTCAATCGCCATCGATTATTTTTTCCACCTTTTTTAATTTAAGGTTTGTAATTGTTCCGGAATCGATCGAATAATCCGTGTTATCATTTTCATTTACGATTACTCCGAAAACCTGTGAGAATGCGGACAAATATTCAGGGATCACATCTTTAATATACACCGGTTTATCATGAATTTCTGATATGGATGATACTGATTTATCTTTAATACCACACGGAATTATATTGTCAAAAAGGGTCAGATCGGGAGAAACATTCAGCGCTGTGCCATGCATCGTGATCCATTTCGACATCCTGATCCCGATAGAGGCGAGCTTTCTTTCGCCCACCCAAACTCCGGTCAACCCGTCAATTCTCACGGCATCAATATCAAACTTACTCAGAGTACGGATAATCACTTCTTCCAAATCTCTGAGATACCGATGAAGGTCTTTATAATAATGATTCAGATCCAATATCGGATATATTACCAATTGACCCGGTCCATGATATGTAATATCCCCTCCTCTTCCGGAAAATTGCAGGTCGATCCCGTTTCTGTTGAGGTAATCATCATTCACCAACAAATTTTCTTTTGAACCTGCAGAGCCTATCGTATATGTATGAGGATGTTCCACCGTGAGCAAAAAATCATCATCCATTCCATCCTTTTTCAAATCCATCAGACGAGATTGTAAATTCAGGACTTTCTGATAAGATTGGTATCCCACCCTGATGTGTTCGATGGAATTGCCGGGATCAGATATTAAGCGCTTCACCAAAAGCCTCTCCTGCTGCTTCGGGAATAGACTCGCTCAGCGTTGGATGAGCGTGAATCGTTTCCATTATTGATTCATAGGTCGCTCCGTGTGTACGTGCCATCACCAGTTCCCCGATCATCTCTGTTGCGTCTTCTCCGACAATATGAGCGCCGAGAAGCTCTCCATCATCCTTATTAAAGATCAGCTTTACCATCCCTTCGCTATTTCCCAGAGCAAGTGCTTTCCCGTTCGCACGGAAAGGAAAACGTCCCACATTGACAGCCAATCCTTTTTCGATCGCCGCTTTCTCTGTCAGTCCAAAACTTGCCACTTGAGGTTGGCAGTAAGTGCATCCGGGTATGGCATTATAATCGATCCCGCTTTGCCGTTTGCCTGCGATCAGCTCCACAGCAGCAACTCCTTCCGCCGAGGCCACATGAGCCAATAACGGTGGTCCGATAACATCTCCGATCGCCCACACACCTTCCCGTGAAGTTTGGCATTGACTGTCAGCTTCAATGAAACGACCATTATTATTCACGCCGGCTTCTTCTAATCCTATATCCTCAATATTTCCGCGTACGCCTACAGCGTTCAGGACAATAGCTGCTGAAATAGTTTCTTCGTTACCCTCTTTTTCGATAGTTATATTCAATCCATCTTCAGATTTATCCACTTTTTTTACCGCTGTGGAGGTTTTCACTTTCATACCCATTTTCAAAAAACTCTTTTCAACTGTTTGAGCTATTTCCTCATCTTCAACAGGCAGAAGTTGCGGCATCATCTCAATTATGGTGACTTCTGCTCCAAAAGTGGAAAAGAAGTAGGCAAACTCGACTCCTATGGCGCCACCGCCGATAATTGCTATACTCTCAGGAATAGACTCAAGTGTCATCGCTGTTCTGCTTGTAATGATCTTTTCTTCGTCTACTTCTATACCGGGTATAGTGATCGGTCGAGCTCCTGTGGCTAATATGACATTCTTACTTTTAAGCACGTCTCCATCGGATAACACTACATCAGCATCGGCGTTCAGCGAACCACGGGCATCAAAAACAGTCACATCATTCTTTTTCATAAGAAATCCTACACCATTGCTTAGACGCTGTGCGGCTTGTCGGCTGCGTTTGACTATACTCTGCATTTCAAAAGTCGGCGTGTTTGTAATTATGCCGAATTTAGAGGCATGATTTATTTCGTTATACAATTCCGCGCTTTTCAATAGCGCTTTTGTTGGAATGCAGCCCCAATTCAGGCATATCCCGCCCAGGTGTTTATCCTCCACCAAGGCTGTCTTCATTCCTAATTGTGTGGCTCTGATAGCTGCAATATAGCCTCCCGGTCCACCTCCCAACACTACCAGATCAAAATTATGCTCCGCCATAAATTATTCTTCCTACGGATTAAGTACTATTTTTCCAAATTGCTCGCGCAATTCCATACGCTTATGCGCTTCTGCCGTATCCTTAAGATCATAAACTTTATCAACTATCGGCTTCAGAGCGCCCGAACTTACATATCTAATTATGTCATAAAGCTCTGAAACATATCCCATATAAGATCCGAGTATGGAGATCTGTTTACTGAAGATCCTCCGAATCTCTAAATCAACCACAGGACCTGTAGTTGCTCCACAAGTCACCAGCCGACCGCCTTTTTTGAGAGACTTTACGCTGTTTTTCCACGTTGCCGGTCCTATATGTTCAATTACTATATCGACTCCTTCGCCATCCGTATCATTTAGTATGGATTTAAGAAAGTCTTCAGAGTCGTAATTTATTGTAACGTCAGCTCCAATTTCCTTAGCTTTTTCTAACTTAGCGTCTGAGGAGGAGGTCGTATAGACGCGGGCGCAGAATAATCGGGCAATTTGTATTGCCGCCATGCCTACCCCACTTCCCGCTGCATGCACCAAAACTTTATCCCCTTCTTTTACCTTTCCTAAACTGACTAACATATGCCACGCCGTGAGAAAGACCAAAGGAAACGCAGCCGATTCATTGAAATCCAGGTTTTCCGGTTTTGGTATCACGTTTCTCTCCGGGACCGAGATATATTCTGCATTCCCACCGTCCAACATTGTACCAAAAGCAGAGTATGAATCACAGAGTGTTTGTCTTCCCGACAAACATACTTCGCAGGTACCGCAAAAATATGCCGGGAAAATTAAAACCTCATCCCCACTTTGAACGCCTGTTACTCTTTCTCCCCCTTCAGCGACAATTCCTGAAATATCTGAGCCCGGAATCCGGGGCAAATGAAAATCCGCGTTAGGGAGTCCCTGTCGGACCCAGATGTCAAGATGGTTAAGTGCGCAAGCTTTTACCTTTATTATCACATTACCGGAGGAGATGACCGGCTCCGGGGCATCCTCATAAATCAGTTTATCAATACCGCCATGCTCATGGATTCGAATAGATTTCATTGTATGTTAATTTATACGGAAAACTTGATAAAATTCAATCTTATTCAGATTTAAATAGAAAACGGTTCCTGAATTCAAGAACCGTTTTAATAGTGTTTTAAGATTAGCTCAGGCTGCGAACGAAGAACCACATCCACAGGTTTTTGACGCATTGGGATTCATAAATACAAATCCTTTTCCATTTAATCCGCCGGAGTAATCAAGTGTTAATCCTCTCAAATAAAAATAGCTTTTCAGGTCAACAAAAATTTTGAGACCGCTGCTTTCGTAGATTTTGGAACCCTCATCGGCATCGTTTTCAAATGTGAGCTCATATTGAAGACCCGAACAACCTCCGCCTTTCACTCCAACCTTTAAACCGAATCCGGCTTTATCATCTTTCGCCATTAGGGAGTTCAAATATTTTGCGGCATCCTCCGTCACACTGATCCCGGTAGCAATCGTGCTTTCCGCATCTATTAGATTTCTATCTATTTCGCCTTGCATAACATTACCTTTCTGCTTTTACCCGACCTTGAATAATATCATTAATTAGGGCAAAATGCAAGAAAAATCAACTTTTAGCGCTCTATACCCAGCTTGTAGAGATAGTGATATAAGTTACTTGTGGACACTCCGAGGTGTTTTGCAACTTCTGCTTTATCCCAATCATAAAGTTTTAATATTTGTAAAATATATTCTTTCTGAAATTCATTTGTCGCTTCTTTAAGGTTTTTTCCTGAATATTTCAGTGCATATGCAGAAGGTTCATCTATCCCTAAATCTAATAGTTCGATCAATTTACTCATACTCTGCTTTACCTGTTCGTTGAGATCGTACACCGGATGCGGTTTGATACCCAATTTATCCGTATATTTGGCTTCTTGATATTCCACCATCTTATTAACGTTTTCAAGAATTTGGCAAAATTCCCAGCTGCCGGGAAATTCTACATTTGATTCCTCTTGATATTTCAGCCGCAAGTTGTAAGACTGACGCAAGATACTTTTCGCCTCGGTGTATTTCTCAACATTATGATAGTGCTGACCTAACAGATCGAGAGAGTTGATCATCTCTTCTTTCTCGCCGGTGATCTCCGCAAGTTTGCGCAGCTCCTCAAATGCGACTTCCGCTTTTTC
>CBDUTM010000156.1:0-5093 GCA_965369985.1 uncultured bacterium
CTGGGATCAGAGAGATCGGGTTAATATCATTAGTTACACTTATTGGAGGAGTTAGTAATAACTCAAATATGACTGCCAAAATTACCAAAATCATCAAAGCCTTTTATCCCCTCAGTCGTTAAATGTTCATATCTCGTTCGAATAACATCCCACACAAACATGACCGACTTTCTGTAGAGTGACGAGATAATCAAATTCGATTCTACATTCAGCTAGGCTTATACCCTGACGTTATGGAGGTAATGATTTGATAATATTCTCTACAATTTTAATATTTTTCAATGCTATACCTTTTATTGAAGTACTTCAAGTGAGTTGTCCAGTAAGGCTTTTACGTAAGCCGGGTTGTGAACACCACCACTCTGATCTTCCATAACTGTCATATAGTTCCAGAAAGCTGAGTAAACATCTCGCTCAAACTGACCTACGACTGGATGATATTCACCGTCCTCTAAGTGGAGGATACCGTGTACGGTCGAATCAGCTATGACCTGATATACACCACTTGTATCTCTACCGATACCCTGACCTTCCACTGCTGTCAACAATCCCGCGAGGGTACTCATCTTTTCTGCAATTTCTGCTCTCCCACCGTTATACTCGAAATCAGCGGTAACAGTATGACAGACTTCACAGGTTACAACATTCGGTTTGAAGGTGTGATTTCGCTCATTCATATGGCACTGTATACAGCCTGCAGAGACCCCATGCGTAGATGGCCCGATAGTAGTAATGTCAACTACTGAACTGAGTCGAGCATCTCCACCTAAACCCAAGAGCGTAGTACTCTGTGCACCATAATGAGGACCGGCATGGGTACTGGTGATTTTCACCGAATCGCTTGCTAGGTCAGTATCATACGTATCCCAAGCTCGCCTGGGCTGATGACATCTTGCACAAAGATTGTTATTATTGTCAAAATCTATGTTAGCAGCACCAGTCTTCATGACAACCGGGTCATTGAAACGGATGGGTACCCATCCTTCGGTGGTATCAAAGACGGCTCCGCCCCCGTTGTCCTTGTGAGCGTGACAGGTTCCACACGTCATGGTTGATCCATGCTCAAAAGCCACATCTAACTCCTCTTGGCCACCATCACCAAATTCGATAAATCCCTCATTCGAATGACATGGCGCACAAGTAGTGCTGCTAAATCGTGTATAGGCGGTAGAATGCCCCGCATCGGTATATTCTACTTCTTTTTGATCCATCACTGCCGGTTCGTGGCAACTCAAGCAAAAAAGACTGCTTAAAGCTCCTGCCGGGCCTTCAGCTCCTGTTTGACCAGTCGGTCCAGCGGGCCCTTCGCACGCTATTGAAATCATCAACATGATAGTTAATGAAACTGATATTACTAATATTTTATTCATCTAATTTCCCCCTTTATCAGATTAGATGTATTTTTTTACATTTTTAGATTACAACCTGGATTGCTCATACTTTGGAATCTTGGAATTTGCCCCCCTGTATTATTCTCCAAATGCAATCACTCAAATATTATAACAGGATTAACTTAATTCTTTAATCCCAACGCTATTTTAAGCCCCAAACATTTACCTGTCAAGCTATTATTATTATTGCATTTATGACGCTTTTAGTTATGTTTAATTAACGCCTCATCATTACTTATTTACTAATATTACAAAATTCCTTTAAGTGATTGCTCTTCTTTAGAACATAGTCTATATTGCTTTCCACGCCGGTGTAAAACTTAGTAGCTGTTAGATTGGAAGTCATTTATGAAAGCATCTGATTTATTCGTTAAATGCCTTGAAAACGAAGGTGTAGAATATATTTTCGGCATTCCGGGTGAGGAGAATCTCGACCTTATGGACTCGTTACTCTCCTCCGACATAAAATTCATTCAAACGCGTCATGAACAAGGCGCAGCCTTCATGGCTGATGTTTACGGAAGGTTATCCGGCAGAGCCGGAGTCTGTCTCGCCACGCTTGGTCCCGGCGCTCTGAATCTAGTGACCGCCGTTGCGGACGCTCAGCTTGATAATGCACCTCTCGTTGCGATCACAGGACAATCGCCTCTTAATTTGATGCATAAAGAATCACATCAATATGTTGACATCGTCGAGATGTTCAGACGCATAACGAAATGGAACACACAGATAAAATCGGAAACCACAATTGCCGAAGCGGTTAGAAAAGCATTCAAAGTAGCTCAAACCGAAAAACCGGGAGCAACACATTTGGAGCTGCCTGAAGATGTTGCTGCCCTTGAAATAGAAGATGTTCCTCTCATCTGGCAGCAGCCGGTTCCAACTGAGCCGAACACTGAACAAGTCAAAAGAGCTGCCAAAGTTATCACAGATGCCCAATATCCTATAATTCTTGCGGGTAACGGTGTTATTAGGAGCGGCTCGTCAGAAGCGCTGCTTGAGTTTGCCACAAAATTAAACATATCAGTCACCGAAACCTTTATGGCAAAAGGCTCGATTCCGAACGATAATCCGCTATCTTTATTCACTGTCGGCTTGAAAGCAAAAGACTACGTCTCCTGCGCCATGGATCATGCAGATCTGATAATAGCAGTCTGATACGATATGGTCGAGTACTCGCCTATACAGTGGAATGAAAATAAAGATAAAAAAATAGTTCACATACATTTTGCTCCTGCGGAAGTTGATTCAGCTTATCCCGTTGAAGTCGGGGTACAGGGGCATATAGCATATTCTTTAAACGCAATCGCTGAAATCGCAAAGCCGTCAAAACTTCCCGTACCCGATCCTCACCGCGAAGTGATGCTAAATGAAATACACGAGTATGACGATGATGATGGTTTCCCCATAAAGCCTCAGAAAATCCTGGCGGATGTGCGAAAAGCGCTTCGGGCGGAGGATATTCTATTATCGGATGTAGGCGCTCACAAGATGTGGATAGCAAGAATGTATCCCTGCTACGAGCCCAATACGACGATAATTTCAAACGGATTAGCTTCAATGGGAATCGCTCTTCCCGGAGCTATTGCGGCTAAACTTTTATACCCCGAGAAGAAAGTTATCGCTATATCGGGAGACGGCGGATTTATGATGAATTCCCAGGAGATAGAGACTGCTATGAGAATCGGAACTCCATTTGTAAACCTCATATTTACCGACAGCAAATACGGCCTGATCAAATGGAAACAGGATGCTCAATTCGGCAGGGAATCGCACATTGATTTCACCAATCCGGATTTTTTCAAATATGCAGAATCATTTGGTGCAAAAGCATTCCGTGTGGGTGCCGCCGATGAACTTCTTCCGATATTGGAAGAGGCGCTCCGGCAGGATGTGGTGAGTGTCGTCGATTGCCCTGTGGACTATAGAGAAAACATGAAACTCACTGAAGAGCTCGGAGAATTAACGTGTCCGCTTTGATCATTGTAAAAGAACTGAATAGTGAAAATATAAAGGAATTGTGATGTCTGATTATCAAAAGATGTTCATAGCAGGTGAATGGCGGGAATCGGAAAAATCGGAGAAAGTTATAAATCCGTATAACGGTGAAACTATCACTGAGATCGCCGTAGCTCAGGATAAGGATGCGGACGATGCAACCGCAGCGGCAGTGGAAGCTTTTGAAATTATGAAAAAAATGCCGAGTTATGAGCGAAGCGATATATTAATGAACATAGTCAGCGGATTGGAAAACAGGCGAAAAGAACTTGTTGAGATAATGGCTGTGGATGCCGGCAGGCCTGTGACCGTATCAGAGGTGGAGCTTGATCGCTCGCTCCATACGTTCGCCATAGGAGCGGAAGAAGCAAAACGGATAGGAGGAGAAGTTATCCCTATGGACGTTGTGAAACCCGGCGTTGGCTATTTTGCAATGACGAAACGTTTCCCTGTCGGACCGATACTGGGTATCACACCTTTTAATTTCCCGCTGAATTTGCTGGCACATAAGCTGGCTCCGGCGATAGCTGCCGGATGTACTCTGGTTGTTAAGGCGCCGCCTCAGGCTCCGCTTACTGCACATATATTAGGTGAAATCGCCGAGAGCGCAGGAGTGCCTAAAGGAGCATTTTCAGTTTTCCACTGCGATGTTTCCACAGCAGAAAAGCTTGTGACCGATGAAAGATACAGAATGATCTCCTTTACCGGCAGCCCAAAAGTGGGATGGCATATCAGAAGTATTGCAGGCAATAAAAAAGTATTGTTGGAGCTCGGGAATAATTCAGCAGCTATAGTACATAACGATACGGCTTCACTCCAACACGCAGCCGACAGGTGCGCCCTCGGCGGATTTGGTGCGGCGGGACAATCATGCATATCTGTCCAGCGGATCTATGTTCAGGAAGAGGTCATTGATGAATTCAAAGAGCTGCTGTTCAAATCAATTGCGGATCTCAAAGTCGGAGATCCACTCGACCCGGACGTTTATGTCGGTCCTGTGATCGACGAAACATCTGCCGACCGGATCGAAGCATGGCTGAAAGAAGCCACAGATGGGAATGCAAAAATATTGACAGGAGGCAAACGCAACGGCTTGATGATCGAACCAACCCTCCTAATTGACACTACGCCTGAAATGAACGTAAACGCTCAAGAAATATTTGGCCCTGCCGTCACGTTGACCCCTTATTCAGATTTTAAAGATGCGGTCAAGAAAGCGAATAACACTCAATTCGGTTTACAGGCAGGTATTTTCACACAGGACATTTCTAATATCCTCTATGCATTCGAAGAATTTGATATGGGAGGAATAGTAGTAAACGATTACCCAACGTTTAGAATTGACCATATGCCGTACGGCGGCTCAAAAGATTCAGGATTAGGTCGGGAAGGTCTAAAATACGCTATTGATGAAATGACGGAAATTAAACTTCTTATCATAAATAATTCGGTAAGTTAATTCTGAGCTGATTACAGGCTTTAATCAACTATCCTTAACATAATTTATACAAACCTCAACTAGTTCTTCTAAGATAATTTTATCAGCCATTACCTCTTCCGATAAAATCAGATACTCTTTTTTGATCGGCGCTTTTGGAAAATACCGAAGCGTTTTAGCTGATTTATCTTTGATCAACGATTCTCTGATCTGCTCGGGCAGTTTCAAGGCAAACCCCACGGGAGTGAGAGTCATAGATATTTTAC
>CBDUTM010000157.1:0-5054 GCA_965369985.1 uncultured bacterium
ACCCACTCAATAAGGGCGAGACTTACCTTGAGATCGCACGGCTGAAGAGTGAGACCGATGACGCAGCACAGGCAGAGACCAACTACGCCAGAGCGCTTGAATGCTTTACATCTATCGAAGCACAGCAGAAGATGGCTGCAGTAGCAAAAGAGATGAGCACAGTAGCCTAACACTTCTACTCTAAATATTTATTTCACTCGAACTTTCTATTTAGAAAGTTTTTTTCATTTATAGCGGGGAATTCTATCCTCTCCCCTCGAGGGGAGAGATATCGGTTAAAGAATAATCGTCATTGTAATGACGCAAAGGCGACAATTAATTAGTGAAAATTTTCAGGGGTATATCAGGTAATAATTAATCTTTAAATTTGGAACTAAACTTCTGCGGGAAGTGATATTATAAATGTAGTTCCTTTACCGAAATCCGATTTAACTTGAATTGTTCCACCCATTTCCATTTCAACCACATCGCGAACTATGAGCAGCCCGATACCTGTACCGACGCCCTCTTCTTTCGTGGTGAAATATGAATCAAAGATGTTCTGTATGTCTTCTTTCTTAATCCCGATCCCTGTATCGGTCACCTCGATAATAATCGATGAAGTTTCATCGTTATACCGTGTGGTTATAATCAATGTTTTAGGATCGGTCTCTTCCATAGAGTGAGCAGCATTAATAATTAAATTTCTAAAAACCTGTATAACTTTTTCACGGTCACCGTAAATTGTAGGAAGCGGTTCATCAAAATTTGTTTTCAGATCAAGATATTTGACATGACCGAGAACTCCGAGAGCCTTAAGAAGTTCTGTGAGAATTACGTTTATGTTTAAGCTTCCCATTTCCGCATGTGATTGTTTTCCGAGCTTCATGTAACTTGCTGCGATCTCAATAATATGTTGAATTTCCTCTTGCAGATCTGTTGCTAGCTCTTTGATCTTTTCTTTATCACTCATATCCGATATCAGCTCTGCTCTTGCAGAAATAATCTGTAGCGGGTTGTTTAACTCGTGTGCTATTTTAGCTCCCATCTGACCAAGCGAAGCAAGCCTCTCGGCGTAAGCCAGCTGATCTTTTATAGTTCGTTCTCTACCGTGAAGAGTATCAATTTCTTTGCTTGATTCTATCAACGACGCTTCGCTCATCAATAATTCACCGAGAGCATCCTCCTGATCGGCAATATCTCTGCCGATTAACAGTACAGCATCTTCGTCCGGAATGGGAACATACCAATATTCAATGTTTTTAATTCCAATACTCGCTTCGGCTTTCAAGTTTTTCTTTTCATTTATACATTCGATCATTTTGTTATTGTGAATTTCGGGAAGAATTTCTCTCCAATCACCCTTGCCGAATCCCTGTGTCCGGAGCTCCTCATATACAGATTGATTCGCATAGAGAAGCATGCCTCCCACGCTTACTTTCATTATGATATCGGGATTCAAATCCATCAAACTCGGCAGTGATTTATTCGCTGTATCACTCTGATCTTTCACAAGAGCGATTTTCATTATAGAAGCCAACTGCTCCACAAATCGAATATTGAAATCAGACAAGTCCTTTTTATCGGCAGCATGAACTAAAAACGCCCCCATTATTTTTTCGTCAGGTGAGACAGGAACAAAGAACGCGTAATTAATCTCTTCCGGAAAATCCGCAAACCATGCAGGTACCATTTTGTTTTTCGAGCTATCGAAATGAAGAGTATACGATTGTTCCGGATGTATACCGACTTTTCCGGATTCAGTTAGCGGAAGCTCAAAGGAAGATATCTTTTTATCATCCCATCCTTGAGAGCTGATAATTCGCAGTCTTCCGATTTTATCGTCTATTAATAAAAATGCCGATGCCTTAACATTCAGTAGAGAATGAATATTGTCTATACAGCTGTCAACACAGCTTATCCATTCACCTCCCCCGAGGATCTTACTGCTGAGTGCGCCACTGAATTGCTCCGCTTTCAAACGTTCTTTTAATTCTTGCTCCCCCGAATTCCGACCCGATATATCTCTGCCAACAGCCATGAGCCCCACAAGCTTACCTTTTTCATACATACGCTTGCTTGACAGTTCTAAAGTTATCTTGCGTTTCCCTTTCCCGATAACTTCGATCTCCTGATTTTTAATCAGAGATTTAGACCGGATATTTTCATCGTATAGTCCCATAAAAAATTTTCCGAATTCATCATCAAGCAGAACAGAAAATGGTTTTCCGATGAGATCTTCATATTTATATCCGAGGATCGAAAGAGAAGAATTATTCGCGTAACTGATTCTTCCCTCAAGATTCAGTATGAATATAAATTCTGTTGCGCTCTCTACGATAGACTCGTAAAGGGCCGATAGTTTTTTATTATCTGGTGTTTTTTTGCTCATGTTAGCGCAGCTATACGTTAATTTCTAAGGATGGGATATTCTTATTTGGGTAGCAACTAATTGTATTTACCTAACTTAAACACCTTTTAGCTACTTATTGACCTAATTTTACACTAATATTCACCGGAATTCAAGCTAAAATTTGAATATTTACCGTAGGCGTGACCAAAAACACATTCTCGTTTTTAAGATTTGGGACAATTTATTTTATCCGTGATCCGCTTATACCTCCCCTAAAAGCAAATAGTATAGCAAAAAACTCTTGATTTAAACCTGATTTCTCTCTAAAATCTAACCGTGCCTCAATAACTAATTTGGTATAAATTGAACCGATTGACTAACTTTTCAATTATGGGAATGTAAACTAATATGAAACAGGCATTACTCTTAATTATCATCCTTCTAATATCCTGCGGTAAAAACGACAATTCGGACTCAAAACGTAGTGAAACCGTATATTCAGATGAGGATATCGTTAGCGGAGGTAATTTGATTATCGGCATAACCGGTGAGCCGGACGGATTAAATCCGATTACGGCACACACGAAAAACGCTAAAGACGTTATTTCCCTTATTTACCGGCGATTAGCTGATCTTAACGAGGATTTATCAACTTTTACGCCTCAGCTGGCTAAAAGATGGAGCTTTTCTAATGACAGTTTATCAATTCAATTTGATCTGAGGACAGACGCACTCTGGCATGACAACGAAAGATTTAACAGTGAAGATGTTCTTTTTACTTATAATTTGCAGGTGAATGATACGCTCGCCTGGGATGGCTATTCATTCAAAGAGAACATTACAAGTGTTGTGGCTCCGGACGATTCTACAATAGTATTTCATTTTCGAGAAAAATTGCCCACAATGCTTATGGATGCGGTTGAAGGGTATATAGTTCCTGAACATTTACTCAGTGAAATAGCCGTAGAAGAGATTGAAGGCGCAGAATTTAGCAGAAATCCTATAGGAACCGGACCATTCCGATTTTCGGAGTGGAAATCGCAACAATCTGTCAGACTCGACAAAAACGAAGATTATTATGTGGAGGGAAAGCCGCGACTTGATGGAATTATATTTCAAGTTGTCCCCGATCGGCTCAATTTGTGGCGACAAGTTCAAAGCGGTGATATCGACCTAATGGAATCCGCACCGCCTGCAGATTTTAACCGACTTACCGAATCATGGAATTCCGGTAATTCATCTATCAAGCCATACAGTTTTTTAGGGCGTTCATATGCATATATTGGCTGGAATTTGATCGACAGGGAAAACTATGCACGAGTTATGGCTGCAGCTGGAGATGAAGATCCCGATCTGAACGAACTTCTTAAACCGCATAAATTATTCGGTAGTCAGAAAGTCCGCGCGGCATTGACAATGGCATTGGACAGAGACGCCATATCTCAAATTGTAAATCAAGGCTTAGCTATTCCAATGCATGGACCCATTCCGCCGGTATTGTGGGCGTATAATTCAAGTGCAAACTCGATCTGGGAATACGATATAGAAGGTGCGAAAGTTTTTCTTCAAGATGAGGGTTGGACAGATAGCGACGGCGACGGCATTATTGATAAAAACGGAGTAAAATTCAGTTTTGAAATGGTTACAAACACCGGTAACGAAGTTAGAAGACAAGCACTGACGATCATTCAACAGCAGCTAAAAGCTATCGGAGTGGAAATGACACCGAGGATATTAGAACCCGCACTGCTATTCGGGAGAATGTTACCCCGCAGAGAACTCGATGCCGCGTTGTTGGGATGGAACGTAGGTCTTAAAATGGAACTAACTCCCCTTTTCCACAGTTCGAGCATTTTAACTCCATTTAATTTTGTAAGCTATCTCTCTCCCGAATTTGATAAGTTGGAAAATGCTGCTATGCGCGCAAATAAGTTGGAAAATGCTCAAAAACACTGGGACGGAATTGCGAAACTCCTCTCCTGGGAATTGCCCTATACCTGGCTTTTTTATAATATGGAAACTACAGCTCTTCACAGTAGATTTAAGGGAGTCAGAATAGATAAAAGAGGCGCTTTCATCAACATGGAAGAGTGGTGGATTCCTCTTGAAGAGCGTGCAGCTCACGACTTACTTGCAGATAATTAACTTCTAATGGTCGCCTATACTTTCAGGCGACTGTTAACCGCAATCCCGCTTTTACTACTTGGCATTTCGCTCACATTTTTCATAATTCATTTGGCTCCCGGTGATCCTGCAGACCGTTTTATTTCACCGTCCATGAGTCCTAATATACAAGAAAGTATAACTAAAAAATTCGGCCTTGATCAGCCGCTCTATTTGCAATATACTTCCTGGCTTAAAAATATCGTCATTGATTTCGACTTTGGAAAATCATTCGCTAATGGACGTCAGGTCTCAGACATTCTTTCCGATGCGTTGCCACCTACTTTGTTTCTTTCCAGCTTGTCACTTATTTTCGGAATTATTTTAGGTACAGCAGCAGGGATTTATTCCGCCCTTAAAGCGGGAAGTAAAACAGATAAGGTCATCACTTCCCTTCTTCTTTTCTTTTACTCAATGCCTACTTTCTGGCTTGGACTCATATTATTAGGCATATTTGCTATCGGGCTGAATTGGTTGCCCGCATCGCAGATCAATTCAATTTTTTATGATAGGCTTGGATTTTTTGGTAAAATCGGTGACTACTTTGTCCATCTGCTGC
>CBDUTM010000158.1:0-5001 GCA_965369985.1 uncultured bacterium
AATAAAGATGACTTTCACAGAGCCTGAAAAAGTGCAGGTTAGATGCGATGTACACGGTTGGATGAGCGCATGGATAATAGCCGCAGAGCATGCTTATTATACTATTACAAATGAAAAGGGAGAATATTCGCTGGATGGCATTCCTCCGGGTAAATACACGCTGAATTTTTGGCAGGAGAGTCTTGGTGAAAAAGAGTTAGAAGTGACAATAATAGAAGAACAAAATGTTGAGTTAGATTACGCTTTTGAACCAGCTAAAAAGAGAAAATTTAAGTGATTATGTAAAGTTATAACTGATTCTGTAAGAATTTTGATTACTGAATCCTGGTTTAATTGATTTTAATAGAAATAATCGCCTTATCTCCAATATAGATAGGCACTTCACTAATCATTACCAAAATAGTATTGATATAATTGTTGACAATTAAAGCCTGATTAGTTTATTTAATGGTGCAATCCACCGCTTTTGAATCTATTTACTAGCCGGTAATCAGTTGCCGTGGGTATAAAAGGAAAAAGATTCTAACTCAAATCACAATTATGGTGGAGGTATCCATGAGAACAGTGTTACTATTTCTAGTTTTAATTTTTTCTTCAATTTCAGTTAATGCGCAAACCGTGGTAGACAGCAAAGCAGATACAGTTGCTGCCGGAGTAACATCGCTTCGAGAAGCTGTAGAATCGGCAAATGATACCGAGGGAATTCAAACGATAACTTTCGATCCCGCAGTATTTCCTGTTGGTGGCGGCATAGTAATTTATCTTGATTCTACATTGTATTTGACAGATGCCGCAGGCGTAATAATTTCAGGTGCCGGTGCTGAAGTTATACTTGATGGTGGAGAACCTGCACCGGGTGATACCACCTTACCCGACACCATATTTTATAGCGGATTCGTTCTGGAATCGTCGAATAATGATATTTCAGGTTTATACTTCAAAAATTTCGGAGTTGCGGCGATAGAAGTTGATTCTGCATTAAGCGGCAACTACGGAAATAATATATTTAAAGGAAACGAAATATGGTACAGCGGGACCGGTATACTTGCCAACACATCGGATAATAACGAATTTTTATTAAACAATATTCATGATAACAATAATTCGGGAATTGAGGTCGACTTTTCAGCTAATAACACTTTTTATGGCAACCTTCTTGCATTTAATGGTTTTGATGGATTAACCATCTACAAGGGCACAGGAGGTAATAACATAGAAGAAAATATAGTATTGGGTAATTCTAATGATGGATTGTCGCTATCAGGTGGTATGAATAATAATAATTTCATATTAAGGAACAATATCGGAGATTCGTCGTTTGTACCCGCGATATCTGTTCCCGCATTACAGATGAATAATATTGCAGCAGCCCGAACAGAAACCTCTAATATCGTTAATCGAAATACATTGTTAACTCTAAACGGGATTAGAGATAAATCAAGATTACGTTCGATTGAGTCACGTGATGCGAGACCCGTGAGGAAATCGGTAGAAGAAAAGGCTCAACTTACTTTAAAGAAGAAAAACGAAGGAGCTTCGCTATCTTTCGCAAATGGTTCCGAAGAACCCGACAGGATAACTCGTGAGCGGAAGGAAAAAATTCCTGCGGTACGTTCTACTATTCGGTCTGAAGGGGGTTCGATTACTGCTTTTCATACCGGAAACGGTAATGCGGGTATTAACCTCTATGGTGTAAATAATACATACATTGAAGATAATTTGATTTCCAATAGTAATTACGTGGGGCTATATATAGAAGGATACTTTCAGGTGGATTCGATCTTCAGCACTGATACTACTTTGGATACAACCTATTATTTTCCATACGGTATTTATGTAAATGACAACAGATTTGTAAGAAATAGTAATGCTGACATTGAGTTTTGTTATATAGAAGGACTGGATGTTACAAACAATTCATTCAGGCATTCTTATGAGGCAATTTATGGTTATGGTTCATTCGGTCTATATCCAAGCAGTCCGATGATAACCGGTGGAATAGTCAATGTCAAAAATAATGACTATACGAGTAGTGCGGAATCTTATTTCTTTGAAGCTTACTACCTGTTTAAGGCGAATATGTATAACAATGTAATTTCTTCCATATACGTGGCGACAGAACTTTCTAATATTAGTATCATAAATATCCATAATAATCATTTCACAAACACTTATTACAGTATATATGTTGATGTTATAGATAGTCTATTCGTCAAACATAATAATGTCACAGGCTCATATGCACCTTTTGAAATGTACACAGATTCGGGATATATGGAGATCATGTACAATGAATTAACTAAATCGGTGTACGGCATGGACTTTGATGGTTGTTTCCTTTGTTTCAATGCTACTGCAATCGTATCCCATAATAAAATCCAAGGGATAGAGGATTATGGAATCACGGGATATGATATGGGGTATGTTGAAATCTCGGAAAATTACATTAAAGACGTAGTCTATTATGCAATCTCTCTTGCCGATATAGGAGTATCGCACATATACCGAAATAACGCATCTATCGGCCAGTATCCTATGCTTGCGCTATACAGTGTAGATTCAGTTTACGTAGAAGATAATATATTCATGGGCTCTTCTGAAGACAACATCGCCGAGATAGATATGTCGATCTTTGCATATATAAAGAATAACACTTTCCGCGACGGCTATGCCGGAGTTGATATAAGCAGAATTGACTCGCTATACTTCGGATATAATGAAATTGCCAATACAATGGATTATGGTCTTTATCTCAGTCGCGTCGGATATGGGCTGGTTGATTATAACAAGATATACGGTCATATGTATACCGGAGTGTATGCGTGGAGAACCCAAAACCTGATGCTGGAGAATAACGATGTTTCTGTAAATGGTGATGATGGCATTTATATTGGTAATTCATCTAATACTACTATCAGATATAATTCGATTATGGATAATAATTATAACGGCATTGCAGCATCAACCGATACAAATTTAGCTATATATGAAAACTTTATATCGCTGAATGAAGTTGGAATTTACGTGTTTAGCGGTATCGGAACCCAGCGGGCCAATAATAATTCGTTTTTCAGAAATTTAGATTACGGTATAATGAGCAATATTGCCTTTGATGGAAAACACAATTTCTGGGGTCATCCAGACGGTCCTACCATTGATGCTGCACCGGCTGAAACAGTTCCTAAGAATAATAGCAGTGAATTTAGCGCCTCATTTTCAAGCTTGGCGGCTATGGGCGGTGGCGACCATGTGAACACAAATGTAGATGCTGATTCCTTTAGTACCACATGGGAATTCGTACCGCTTCATTCGCCGGATATAAAAGCTGTGAATCCAAGGGGCGGTCCCCGAGAGGGAGGAATTCGTGGAAAACTTCACGGCGATTTATTCCTTCCCGGAGTTGAGGTTTTCTTCGGTGGAACAAAAGCTAATTTAGTGGATTATTATGCATCCAATGTATTGGAGTTCGATCTTCCTGTAGGAATAGGCGGACCTGTAGATGTTATAGTTAAAAATACACTCAATAATAAGTCCGACACACTATTTGCCGGATTTGCCTATGCCAATGAAGCACCTGCAGCGGCAACACTCGAGCTTCCCGCTAACAACAGCAATGTGAGCTCACTGGATGTGCAATTTGGTTGGCAAAATCCCGTTGATCCTGACGGTGACGCCTTGGAATACACACTGATATATTCAACTGATGAGGATTTTCCTGATTCAAGTACAGTTCAACTTGAGGGACTTACCAATAATATCATCACATTGGGTGAGCCTCTCTTAGAGGAATCCGATTATTTCTGGAAAGTAATCGCCTCCGACACGAGAACGGGAATATCAGAGTCGGTAGTATTTACATTCAAAACTGATATGATAATTACCGGTGTGGATGATGATAATAATTTACCGAAGGTATTTTCATTGTCACAGAATTACCCGAATCCATTTAACCCAACGACTACAATCAAATATGCCTTACCTAAGGACGCACATGTAAGATTGGTTGTGTATAATCTACTCGGTCGGCAAGTAGCGACGTTGGTGAATAACAAAGTATCCGCGGGTTTCCAATCGTTCAATTGGGATGCCCGGAATATGGCTTCAGGGGTATATATATATCAGATCACTGCTGGAGATTTCCGTAAGACAAGAAAGATGGTGCTTCTGAAATAATTAATAGCTAAATAGAATCAGTATCAGCAAAGCCGCGGGTGCCAAGACTAATCCCGCGGCTTTGTTTATTATTTCATTCAGAGTTTTCACTCCAACTCAAACAAAATTTCTCTTTATTAAGAAAGTCTTCTTCCCTAGTAAGGCAAACACTATTTTCTTGACTTAGCATTATTGCTAATTATATTGATAAGCAACGAACACACGCTTAACAGCGATACCTATAAAAATAAAAAGGAAATAGATAACACCGGGGCGATGCCAAACTATCTTTAGGAGGGAAATATGGTTAATCGATACTATCTATACTCATTCTTTGTTCAAAGGTTAATAAAAGTCAATCACAACTTACTTAATGTGATCATAGCGGCGGTTTTAGCCGTTTTTATACTCAGTTCAACACTATTTGCAACAAACCCGCCTCATCCAAGTCTGCTTAAGAAAATTAATGCAGGACAGATGAAAGTTCCATATTTCCTCGCTAATAAAGAAAGTTTGATGCAAAGGGGAGTTAGTATGCCGTGGAAAGCGCTTACTAATAACCGTTCTCAGTTCGGACCCGCGCTTGTGCCGACCGGCCCGACTAACGCATTAGCGATAGTAGTGGATTTTTCGGATAATGAGTATTCAGTTACTGCTACCTATTTTGATGATCTTCTTTTCGACCAGGTACCGGGAACACTATGGGACTATTTCAAAGATGTTAGCTATGGAAACCTTGATATTGTTACGGTAAATCTTCCCAGCTCCCTTGATTGGGAAAGAGCTGATTCAGCATATTCTTATTACGTTGATGGACAAAACGGATTTGGAACTTATCCAAAAAATGCA
>CBDUTM010000159.1:0-4962 GCA_965369985.1 uncultured bacterium
ATATTTGCTAAATAATCACTATTTTCACTGGAGTTTCCTCTTTCATAGTCTAAAGTTATTTCTAATGAAAGAGAAAATAATTCTTCATCTAATTCTTTATCCTGTTCAATAATATTTTGAAGTTTATCTTGAGATTTAATACTAAAATCATCGAAAGAAAAAGTATTACGTTTTATGTTAAGAAAATTGTTCAAGAGATTTAAAAACGATGTTTTACCCGTGTTATTCTTTCCAATAACCAGTGATAAATCATCTTCAACATCAATAGAAAATGAGTGCAAAAGCCTGAAATTTGTTATTTCAATTTTTTCAATTTTCATTTCTGATTAATCCCCCAACTTTCCTCGATTACTCTCTACTTAAAAATCATACGGTATAATAACCGATATCAATGCTGAATGCAACAGAAATATACGAATCTCTCTTTGTATCTCCCCTGAAAAGAAAGCCAAATGCGGATCCCTCGAGAGGGAAGTATATTCACACCTGACAAATCCGGCTTATTAGGAGAGGATAATTTTTAGAGCGGTCAGGGCAAGCCCTAACCCGCACAAAAATAAAATTGAGGAATTACTATGGCTATAAACAATGCTACACTTGCAAAGACGCACAGCGATTACGTCGCTAACAGCAGATTCTGGGATTTTTTCTGGCAGTCGTTCGAAGGCGGAGCGGATTATATAACAGGGGGCAATCTCATTCAGCATCCGCGAGAGGACACGACAGTTTATCAGCGGCGGCAGGAACGGGCGTTTTATGTTAATTACTGCGGCGCCATAATCGACACATATATCGCTCATCTGAATAAGCAGGCGCCCATAATTGATGTGCCGAAACCCGCGGGAGCGTGGGCGGAATTCGCGGCTGACGTGAACAACCGGAACGATTCGCTATTTGAGTTCAGGCGGGAGGTGCAGGCGGCGGCGATGGCTCTCGGGCAGACATTTATCGTTGTGGACAAGCCGAACAGTGACGCTATCTCATTGGCGGAGGAGATCAAGTCGGGTTCGCCATTCTTCATTCATTATTATCCTTGGGATGTTGTGGATTGGGAGCTTGATGAATACGGGAGTCCATATTGGGTGAAGCTGAAAGAGGTCGACAGGAGCGCTCAGTCCGACCCTTTTGAGGAGAACGGCGATGACAAGATCCGTTATAAAATATGGTGGCGCGACAGGTGGACCCTCATAGATTCGGACGGGAAAAACATCGCCTCGGGGGATAATCCGTTAGGCGAAGTTCCAATCGTGCCTGTGCTGAACAGGAAGAAGAAACAGAGTCCGTTCTCGGGGATCAGCGCATTGAACGACATCGCATATCTGAACAAAAGAATATTCAATCTCGGATCGCTCATAGACCAATTCGCATTCAACGCGGCGTTTCCGATGCTGCGGAATCCGCAGGTGCCGGGAGGGGAGAGCGGCGATATTTCAGTTTCGGAACGGACAATATTCGAATACCCCGACAGCGCGAGTCATCCGCCGGAATGGATGAGCCCTCCCACGGAACCGCTGAAATTTCTTTCGGAAGAGATAGCCTCCACCATCAAAGAGATACAACGGTTAGCGCGGTTGGAAGCGGGCTTCGACATTAAGCCGTCACAACAGCAAAGCGGCGTGAGCAAAGCGTTTGACTGGCTCTCTACCTCGACCGTGTTGGCTGAAAAAGCGGATAATTTCGAGGAAGCGGAACGAAACGCCATCCGGCTCTGGCTCAAATGGCAGGGGTTGGAGGACGCGCCGTTCACAGTGGATTATCCCGATGAGTTCGATGTTAAGACATTAGGTCAGGAAATAGAAGAAGCAGTGCAGCTGAAATCGCTGATGGTTTCGCCTACTTTTGAGGCGGAGCTGATGAAACGGCTGGCGAAGAAAGCGCTTCCGAAAGTCGGTGCGGAAAAGGCGAAAGATATTGAGGATGAAATAGTGGGGTGAGGGGAGTTCTGATATTAATATGCCCTGATAGTTAAGATATGAGATTGCCACGTCGTCTTTGACTCCTCGCAATGACAAACCTTTTATTATTGTGCGGAAAAGGCGAAAGATATAGAGGATGAGATCGCGGGGTAGGTACTATTTTTGAGGATAAAAGATTGCCGCGCTACGCTCGCAATGACGGGTAGGATGAAATCGCGGGGTAGGGAACAAAAGTATTTTCTAATTTGTCCAGACGACCGAGTCGAGCGCGATAGGATCAGGAAATCCTTTCAGGGTAACTTCTCCATAAGGTTGAAAAGAGAAGCCTTTGCCAGCACAAAGTTCCTGAATGACATGTGATGCCAAAATTTGATTTGGCTCTGCGTGATCACAAATTCTTGCCGTAAGATTAACAGTTGATCCGAAGAGCTCATCTCCATCGGTCACAGGTTCACCGGCACCCAAACCGATACGTACTTGGATCGGAACACCATCAGCATCTGCTTTGTTGTAACTATCAAATTCCTGCTGGATAGCCATAGAACAACTTACTGCTCGTGATACCGAATTAAAGCATGTTAGAAAGCCATCGCCTGCCCGGTCCACTTCGCGTCCATTGTGATCAAGTAAAGCTTGTCGGATTACCGCACGATGTTTTTTCAGGATGGTATGTGCTGCTTCATCCCCAAGTGAATTCGTAATGTCGGTGGATTTCGCCATATCAGTGAACATAATGGATCTAAATCCTGATTCCGCCACTGGTTCTGTTGACGCATTTTCGGGATCCGTCACGCGACCAAGAAATTGAGTGACCATAGATGGATCCACCTCGATTATTTGGTTCGGTGCGAGTCCGTGTGATTCTTGGTGCAGATCACGAACAGCTGCTGCCGTCGGAGCCTCGATAAGACAAAAAACGGTTCCCCGAGGCTCATCAAACCAGTAAGTAAAGCAATTACAAGCGTGTTTCGACTGGACCTTTAGATCAGCTTGGTGTGCCTCAGCGAGATCCATTGCAGAAACGCCACTAATGTCGTGACGATCCATAAAGATTGGCATATCTGACTCCCTGAACGCTGGGTCTAGCGTAATTCCCGGCATGTTCTTTTTGTATCAAGCTAAACTAAAAACCACAGTTTAACAAATGTTCATAGAGAATTATTTATGGACAAGGATCATTTATATTATCCCTATCTCATTTATAAATATAACCAAGAGACACATATATTCAATACAATTTAGGTAACTATTAAAATAGGTTTCTATTACAAGATTTATTTGAATGGTTTACTGAGGATCAGGCTGATTTTGGAATTTGTAGAGGTGATCAGAAAAGGCTAAAGATATTGAGGATGAGATTGTGGGGTAAGGATTTTGCCTAGGTAAGCTAAAAATGAAAATAAATTTATTTACGTTCTCCGATTTGTAAAACAGCCTAATCAATTGTTTCTCCAATGTGACTTAATTCATTTAATGTGAACTCGCTGTCACTGTTTTTAATTACTACGAAATGGATTGGGTTATTGTGGTCGAATAAAAGACCAGAACCGAAGAATGAATAAGCTGCATTTACCTCAATGCGGTTCTCCTTATTCATCAATGCTAAGATAGAAAATGAAATTGAACTCGACGTTCCGTATCCTATAACACCTACCAGCATAGAATCACCATATGCGAAATCTGGAAATGTAAAACAACTAATTCCAAAGCAGGTTTTCGACGTAGTTTTCAGAAAATCCTCTTCGTCATTTTTATTTTTTAGTACAACCATAAATGGAGTAGGAGTACTGACTCTAAAAGGGTTTCTCCGATTGAATAGCGTTCTAAACGGTATTGAATCACCGCGAGGAAGAGCAGTGGAGTCAGAGATCTCGTATATAAAAAGAGGTAGATCATATGTTGGTATTTTCACAAAATGAAAATACTGAAATGGCATCACATTATCTCCTAAAGGGTCATTAATGTGAGAATATGCTTCTATTCTTTCATCCTTTAGGTTCAAAATCAATGAATCAATTTCAAATTCTGCTATTATGCTCATCCGTTTTCCATATACTATTCCTACCATAATTGAATCTCTCCAAAATTCAAACGGTTGCTCCGGAATAAATACGGACCCGGGAAGCTCCAAAAAATTCAAACGATCATTTTCTGACTTTAGGACGAATTGGGCGTTCAGATCGTAATTACTCTTATTACTTCTCCAGCGCATAACTGTAGTGAACGGAATGATAGTTTTTGAAGTATATAGATCCCCTTCAAAGATAATTGGTGCAGGGGGGGTATCTGAACACGATATGAGCATAGAGATTACTTGCGTAAGAAAAATAAACCTGAATAATATGTTTTTAACTGTCATAGAATAAAACTTACCAATAAAAAATAAGAGCACTGATACTTGAACTGTTAATTAGACTAAATAGTTCCCGAACTTCAAGCAGGAAATATTGAATTTCATAATTAGAACACACCCCACTTTTGGCAGAGCCAAGAGCCACCCCTCTTCATAGAGGGGAATCTATTAGAGAGAACCACCCCTGTGTCCCCTCCTTAGGAAGGAGGGGATCAGAGATAATATCTGTTCTATTCTTCTGCTGCTTCTTCCATTTTTTCTTCTTCCGGCATTGCATTTGAAATATTGGTATTCCAGATGTCCAGGTCAAACATCCATGTACCATTTACTTTTTTCCAAATTTCCAAGTAATTGCCAGTATCGTTCCAACCTTCACCCTCTTCGGGCTGCGAAGAGATAGTATAATCACCAAGCACATACCCCATATCTCCGCTTACCTGCAAGTCTGTTATTGTGAGTTCCAAGACACCACTAGCTCCCTCGAACCAAGCCTGGATATTGTCCCTACCGACTATCATCTCATTATTAGGCGGAATAACTCTTGCATCTACTGAGTAAGCTGAGGCAAGAGCTGCCATATCGTGCGAGTTGAATCTATCTGCAAATTGAGAGCTGGCAGCTCTGATAGATTCAGCGTCCGCAGCAGAAGTATCCGGTGGCGGCGCTGTTGTGCAGCTTACCAGTAAAGACACG
>CBDUTM010000160.1:0-4942 GCA_965369985.1 uncultured bacterium
CAGGGAGAGCCGTTTGTAGGACGAGCAGGGCAATTACTCGACAAGATACTTGGTTCGATAGGCTTTTCGAGAGAAGAAGTCTACATCGCAAACGTTCTGAAATGCAGACCGCCAAATAACAGAGACCCATTAAAAACTGAATCTGATACCTGTAAGCCTTATCTTCAAAGACAGATAGAGATCATCAAGCCAAAATTGATCCTTGCTCTCGGGCGGATATCCGGCGTTTGGCTCACCGGCGAGGAAATGTCGCTTGGTGATATGAGAGGTAAAACTTTCTATTTCGGTGACAGCGAGCTGATGGTCACATACCATCCGGCAGCATTATTGAGAAATCCGAATTGGAAAAGACCGTGTTGGGAAGATATGCAGAAGGTAAGAGACCGGTTAAAAGAATTAACAACTACGACGGGCATTTAATAAATGGCTGATTCAAAGGGCTCTCAAGAAAAAGTTCCTCCATACTCCAGGGAAGCAGAAGAATCTGTCCTTGGCGCAATGATGCTGAGTAAAGAAGCAACATTTAAGGCGTTTGAACGAATTTGGGACTCAAACGTTTTCTATTTTGGCGAGCACCGATCTATTTACACAGCAATGAATGATCTCTTTAATGATTCTCAACCGATAGATCAGATCACTGTTTCCGATAAGCTGAAACAAAAAGGACTACTCGAAAAAGTAGGGGGAAGTTTTTATGTTACCGGATTATTGGAAAGCACACCATTAGCATCAAATATTGATAATTACATAGATATTATTATAGAGAAGGTGTTACTGCGAAATTTGATTTCCCTTGGAGGGAGAATGACTTCTGACGGATACGATGCTTCCACAGGTGTTAACGAATTAATTGAGTCATATGAGCAAAAGATATTTCAGCTTACAGAAGGGAGGTGGAACAGCTCATTTCGCCCCATTGAACCTATTATCCATGACACAATGGAATATATTGACAAGATCAGCCAGACAAAAGGATATGTCACCGGTATTCCCAGCGGCTACACGGAGCTAGATAAAAAAACCGCAGGATTTCAGGATTCTAATCTCATAATCATAGCTGCTCGCCCATCTGTCGGTAAAACGGCATTAGCTCTTTCAATGGCAAAAAATATGGCTCTGACAAGCGATACATCAATCGGATTTTTTAGCCTGGAAATGTCAGCTCATGAACTGGCGCTACGGTTATTATGCATGGAAGCGAAGGTGAGCTCGCTTGATGTAAAGATGAAAAAATCATCTAATCAGGATCGTTCCCGATTAGTAAATGCCAGTAATAAATTATTTAAGGCTCCAATATTTATTGATGATACTGCCGGCCTAACTGTCTTAGAATTAAGGGCAAAAGCCAGAAGACTTAAAGCAGAATATGATATAGGTGTATTGTTCGTGGATTATCTTCAATTGATGACAGGTCCCTCAAATACAGAAAATAGACAGCAGGAAATTTCGAATATTTCCCGCTCTCTCAAAGCTACGGCAAAGGAACTCAACATTCCGATCATAGCTC
Source organism: uncultured bacterium (assembly GCA_965369985.1). GTDB lineage: Bacteria > Fidelibacterota > SORT01 > SORT01 > SORT01 > JACZTG01. The sequence continues at coordinate 1,508 of CBDUTM010000160.1, forward strand.
TCTCACAGCTGTCTCGTGCACCCGAGCAGAGAGGCACGAAGGACAGACGTCCACAGCTATCTGATCTTCGAGAGAGTGGCGCGCTTGAACAAGATGCCGATCTTGTGTTATTTATATACAGAGAGGGAATGTATGACAGATATGAAGAAGGATACCAGCAACCGAGTGAAGACGAAGCAGAGATCATTATTGGAAAACAACGTAACGGACCAACGGGAACGGTCAGTTTAACATTCCTAAGTGAATATGCGAGGTTCGAAAACAGGGCATTCGAATACGACACACCTCCTTTTTAAGGCGGTAATAAATTGATTCATGTATTAGACGCGATAGAAAAACGTGTTATTCCTAAGTACCCAAGGAAATTCCGCAAACTTTTAAGTAGTACCGGTTATGAAATAAGTTCCAAGGATGGTGAATTTCTTTGGGAGGCATATACTTTTGCCAGGCGGGCGCATAAAGGTCAAACCCGGCTATCCGGCGAAGCATACTTCGAACACTGCTATCAGACTGCATTAAATCTCGGCAAAATGAATATGGATATAGTCACTATCGCCAGTGGACTATTGCATGATGTTTTAGAAGATACTGAAGTTTCTATAGATGATATCACAAATAATTTCGGCGACGAGGTCAGCCGTCTCGTAAATGGAGTGACTAAAATTTCCGAGCTTGATTATAAGAGTAATGAAGAAAAACAGGCCGGAAATTTCAGGAAGATGCTTTTTTCTGTTATTGAAGACCTTAGGGTGATATTAATTAAATTCGCAGATCGTCTGCATAATATGAAAACGCTTGAATATCTTCCCGATAAGAAAGCAAAACGAATCGCATTGGAAACTCGCGATGTCTACGCACCATTGGCTCATCGTCTTGGAATGGGTAGAGTTAAATGGGAATTAGAAGATCTTTGTTTAAAAATTCTCGAACCTGATTCTTACAAGACTATTGAAAAAAAAGTTAAGGGTAGGAGGGGAGAGCGTGAGAGATATATCCAAAAAGTCTCGAAACCTTTAAAGGCGAAGCTAAAAGAATCCAAAATAGAAGCTGATATATCGGGCAGACCCAAGCATTTTTCCAGTATTTTTGGGAAAATGACCAGGAGGGAAAAGCCATTTGAAGAGATTTACGATCTTTTTGCTATAAGGGTGATCGTCAATTCTGTGGAGGAATGTTATGCGACATTGGGATTAGTACATTCGATGCATAATCCCGTGGCAGATCGATTCAAAGATTTCATTGCCATACCAAAAGCAAACGGCTATCAATCGATCCATACCACAATCGTTGGACCGGGTGGCAGGATGGTCGAAATTCAAATTAGAACAGCTGAGATGGACACTACAGCAGAAGACGGAATTGCGGCGCATTGGCGATACAAAGAGGGAAGTCCTGAAGAGGAAGACCTTGATCAGTATATGAAATGGCTTAGAGAACTTATTGAGGCTATTCAAAATGAAGATGCTAATCCAACTGAATTTATGCAGTCGTTAAAAATCGATCTGTTCAAGGACGAAATCTTCGCATTTACGCCGGACGGTAAACTGATGCAGCTTCCAACCGATGCAACTCCGGTGGATTTTGCGTATGCTGTCCATACTGAAGTGGGAAATCATTGTATAGGAGCCAAAGTTAACGGCAAGATAGTGCCGCTAAACACAACTCTTTCCAGCGGAGATTCCGTAGAGATCATAACCAGCGATTCTCAACATCCCAACTCTGCACATCTAAAATTCGTTAAGACTGGAAAAGCGAGAAGCAGAATAAAACGATGGATATCGAAAGAAAGAGCAGAGCAAGCAATTAAGCTCGGGAAAGAAATAATTGATAAGAAGCTCAAACAGAGGAAAGTAGGTAAAGCGAAGAAGAAGCTCCAAGAAGCGCTGGGAGCGACCAACTATAAAACTATGGATGAGTTATATAAAGCGGTCGGGTCAGGAAATTATCCTCTTGAAAAGCTAATAAATATTATTATTCCTACAGAAGCTAAAGAAGAAAAAGATGATGAGAAGAGTAAAAGAAGATTTTTAGATAGGGCGCGAAGGCGAGTAAAGGGTGTCCGGGTACAGGGCTTGGATAACATTATGATCAATTTTGGCAAATGTTGTCAACCGATTCCCGGAGATGATATTATCGGATTTATAACGAGGGGGAAGGGTGTTACGATACACCGGGTGGATTGTAAGGATTCTGCGCATTTGTTTAGTTCTAAGGACAGGTCTATCGAAGTTGAGTGGGATACCGGGAAAAAGGATGAGTTCCTTGTTCGCGTTAGGATTCAAGGTAGGGAAAGAAAACATTTCCTCAGAGACTTAACAGAAGCCATATCATCAACGAACACAAATATTTTAAGTCTCGATCTCGATGTGGAAGATTCGATCGCACAGGTAAATCTCGTAGTCCAGGTCAGAAATCTTAAACATTTCAATACTGTGAGTAAGAAAATATCGGATATAACCGGTATTATAGGGGTCGAACGCGGATAGCGAAAATAGCTTGAAGCTAATGAACTTATTATTTATCTTATACTTATCTATAAATGCAATAATTTTAATGAGGAATGAGTAAATGAGTTCAATAACCTATACTAAGCGAGATGTGGCAAGAAGGACCGCTCGGAAATTGGGTCTCAAAATTTATATGGTTGAAGAGATAGTAGATGGTGTATTTACTACTCTTAGGGAAATGATGAGCGAACCATTCCCGCAGATTAGAATTGAGGTTAGAAATTTTGGTGTATTTGAAGTTAAGCCTACAAAAGCGAAGCCGAAAGCGAGAAATCCGCGCACAAATGAAATAATTCATGTTCCACCGCGGAGAAAGACTCACTTTAGACCGGGCAAGTTACTGAAAAAATCGCTGAGATTACCTCTTGATTCACTTCAGGGCTGAAGTACTTTCCTTTTAAACTTAGTTTTTGATTTTATTTACCTCAGTGGCAATCCATCGATCATGCGAAAATCTTGAATGAACCGGGGCGTATTTTAGGAATCGACTACGGCGAGAAAAGAGTAGGGCTTGCCATGACAGATCCATTAGCAATTATAGCCAGCGGGTTCAACACAATTCAAAACAAGAACAGAAAAGATTTAATTAACGAGTTATCAGAAATAATTCGATCAAACGGCATAAATGAAGTAGTAGTGGGTATTCCTTACTCTCTTGACGGTGAGAGCGGTCCTATGGCGGAAAAGGTGAAAGAATTCGCCAGGGAACTCGGATCAAGTATCGAAGTTAAAGTAGAGACCTGGCCGGAAGAATTTTCATCAGAAGATGCAAAGAGTGAATTACGGAAATTAGGGGTAGATTTTAGAAAGAACAAAGGCGAAGTAGATAAAATGGCTGCGGCGCTCATATTACGATCATATATGGATCATTTAGAGAAACACTGATTTGAACAGCGAAGAAAGTAACATAAAGCGCGAAAAGAAAATT
>CBDUTM010000161.1:0-4936 GCA_965369985.1 uncultured bacterium
CTCTGCGTTTGATAAGTTTATCGAGCTTGTTGAAGCTCAGAATGGAGATTCTTCAGTATTACATGATCTGACAAAGTATCCGGAACCAAAATATTCTGCTTCGGTCAAAGCTGACTCAAAAGGGTTTGTACACTCTTTAGATCCGTATGCATTAGGCGTCGCCTCTGTTTCGCTTGGTGCGGGAAGATTAAAAAAAGGTGATATTCTGGATAATAATGCAGGAATATTTCTCCATTTCAAAATAGGGGATTCTCCTAATGATGGTGATATTTTAGCAGATGTATATTCCGATTCAGAAGAAAAGTTAAATTCTCAACTCCTGAACATTAAAAACGCTTTTGAGATAGGTAACGCTGAAATCTCGCCACCTGATCTGATCAAAGAAGTTATCTGATAACAATAACGGATTAACCGTTAACTAAAAATCCACGTTCCCTTTTTTCTTTGTGATAGAGCCCGTATGGACCGGGCAAATTCCTTCGGGTACATATTTTTTATTATATATTTCAGTGGTTATCGGACAATAAGGTGTGGGATTTTTCTTGGTAACGCTGCATATTTCTAATTCAACTATATTCGCGGGTCTTTCGAACGGTGTATCCGGAAATTTTAAACTGTCATAAACCGATTTCATAAAATTCGCCCAAATAGGTAGCGCCGCGACTGAACCCGCCTGACCATTTCCAAGCGAGACTTGCGGATCATCCATCCCAACCCAAACACCGGCAGCTATCAGCGGAGTAAATCCTACGAACCAGGCATCAGTAAAATCATTTGTGGTTCCTGTCTTCCCTCCGGCATCTGCATAAAATTTGTATTTCACTCGTGAAGAGACTCCTGTTCCGGCTTTCACCGCAGATTCAAGTAAATTGGTCATAAGATACGCGGTCTCTTCGCTTAATACTTCTATTTGATCAGGAGAATTCTCCTTAATGATGTTCCCGTATTTATCCTCAATTTTTGTTATAGTTATCGGAGATACCAATAGACCTTTATTGGCAAATGTCCCGAATGCAGATACCACCTCAATTGGAAATAATTCGCTCGTTCCGAGAGCGATCGCCTGAACCGGGCGAATGTTAGTGGTAAGTCCCATAGCCTTGGCGTAATCACGAACGGTGCTTGGCGTTATTAATTCCTGAACTACCCTGACGGAAATTAAATTGAGCGATCTTTGCAATGCCTGTCGAAGATCAACCAATCCACCTGTAGATCCATCGTAATTTCTTGGTCGCCATCTCGTTGAATCGTCCATAAAGAGGACTACCGGTTGATTCAGCAGCATATCCGAAAGCAGATATCCATTGTCCAGCGCAGCTGTCCATACAATTGGTTTGAATATTGACCCGGGTTGCCTTTTTGCCTGAGTCGCTCTATTAAACTTGTCGAATTTAAAATCCCTTCCCCCGACCATAGCAAGAATGTGTCCGGTTTTCGGGTCTTTAGCGACCAGAGCTGTCTGAATAACCAGTTTATTCCTTAGATCCGATGCGACTGGAATTTCCCCCCGAAGCATAGAATCCACAGATTCAACCGAAAATTTTGATGTATCAATCATTGAAATAATCTCATCAGGATTATTCAGGAGACGTTTATTTAACACGCCTTGCTGACCTAATGCCCAATCCGGAATCAGTGAGTCTGCCTCGGTTCGAACTCCTTCAATATGATTTAATACAGCCTTTTCTGCCGCGGCTTGTATACGTGTATCAAGAGTTGTATAAATGGTTAATCCGTCCCTGAGAATATCAACATCTAATTCTTCGGATAGTCTATTAATTTCCTGCCTTACATACTCCGTGAAATAGGGAGCATATCTTCCTACGTTGAGCTTACGCTGAACAATAATCGGCCTTGCGCGAGCCGAAATATATTCGCTAACAGTTATTGACCCACGGTTGCTCATAAGCCTTAACACCAAATTACGTCGTGCCAGAGCTCTTTTGGGATTAAACAGCGGCGAATAACCACCCGGAGATTTAGGTAATGCCGCTAACATCGCAGATTCTTCCAATGTCAAATTCTGAACTTTTTTATCAAATAATCTTCGGGAAGCGGCTTGAACCCCGTATGCTCCATGACCAAGATATATAGTATTCAAATACATTTCTAATATTTCATCTTTTGTGTAAGTGCGCTCGATCTGAACCGCGGTGATCATCTCCTTTATCTTGCGTGCAAATCGTTTCTCCAAATTCAGGTAAAGAACCCGTGCAAGCTGCTGAGTAAGAGTACTTGCTCCCTGTTTTTTTGATAGGGTCAGAATATCAATTACTATAGCCCTTATCATGTCCCTCGGACTAATTCCCCAATGTGTTCTATACCGTATATCTTCAGTAGAAATGAACGCATTTATAACATTCGTCGGAATCTCATCGAGCGGCACGAGCACTCTTCTTTCAGCGAAAAATTCATGTATTAGAACCGAATCTGCAGAATATACCCTGGACACAAGATTCGGACTAAAATTTTCTAATTGTTGAAGAGAGGGCAGGTCAGTGGACATCCAATCATAGATAATCAGGCCGAACACTAATATTGACAGACTAATAATTAACGAAATTATGAATTTCTGTTTCTGCCTGAAAGAGATTTTCCTTTTTCTCGGTCTTCTGAGTTTGATCGCTACCTGCGGTCTTTTTCCTTTTGCCATGATGCGTAATAATAGCAAACATCCGCCGAAAACGCAAGAATGGTCGCTTTTGAATGAGATCAGCTTTATAGTATCATCATACTTTCTTTGAGATTAGTATGAATGAATCCGTATTGCATTTTTATCGGATAGTTTTATATTGAAATCCAATATAACAGAGAGAAATATGAATCGAATAGAAGCAATAGATCTTATGCACGAATATGTGGAAAACAAAAATCTACGGAAACACATGTACGCTGTAGAGGCAGCTATGAGAGCTTATGCAAAGATATATGACGAGGATGAAGAATTATGGGGCATTACAGGGATCATTCACGATTTCGATTATGAAAAATATCCTACCGATGACGGACACCCGTATGTAGGAGCTAAAATACTCGAAGAAATGGGGGCTCCCGCCGAAGTTGTTCATGCTCTCTTATCACATATACCTTATGGCGAAACGCCGAGAGATACGCTGATGGACAAAACTCTATTTGCCGTTGATGAGCTTTGTGGATTTATTGTCGCTGTTGCGTTAGTGAGACCGAGTAAACAGATCGGAGATGTTAAAATTAAATCAATTAAAAAGAAACTGAAGCAATCGGGATTTGCCCGACAGGTAAATCGCGAACACATAGAACAGGGGATCGTGGAGCTCGGCGTTGATAGGGATGAACACCTACAAACCGTCCTTGATGCTATGAAGTCAATTTCTTCCGATTTAGGACTTTAATAAAACGGCTTCAATTCAGGACATAAACTCCCATTTCCTTAAACAAACCAATTCCTATTAATAAGCAGATATTTATTGTAGTTGCGGCAATAATCAAGGTGGACGGTAGATATCTAATTACCAAACGTCCCGCTAATTCACATATGGGAGGATTTTGGGAGTTTCCGGGAGGCAAAATATCCGACGGTGAATCACATTCCGTTGCTCTCAAAAGGGAAATGTTGGAAGAAACCAATTTGATCGTTGAGGTAGGGAATCTATTCAAAGAGATATATCATGAATACGATGATCGGAATATCCATCTGTTCTTTTACAATTCGACTATTTTGTCGGGAGACCCGCTACCCTTAGAATGTGATGAAATAAAATGGATACCGGCGAACGAATTTTCTAAATACAATTTTCCGCCCGCCGACGCCGAGTTACTGAAGTTTCTTGTCGCTAATTGAGAACTATTCAGTTCCGTTTTCTACTGATTTTAAATGTAGCCCTGCAAAAGTACACGTTCCTTTTATAAAAATTTCATAAATACTTTCAGCTGCAGCCCGAATATCATATTCTTTTTCATTGAGAAAATATTGTGTTGTCATTCCATCAAATGCGGCGACATAAGTTCGGGAAATTAGTTCTATATTCAGAGGTTTTATCAATCCCTCATCAATCCCCTCACTAATTATTCCGAAAACTAAAGCGTTTATTTCTTCATAATATTCATCTAATATCTTGTTATACTCTTCATCGCTCGATCTATTTAGCGTCTCTGACCGGAATTGAATCAGTATTTTCATATTCAGATCAGGGTCGAAGTGAATTCCCGCCGTGATCTGCGCAAATCGCTTTAATTTCTCTAATGCGCTAATATCTAAATCCAATAATATCCAAAATCGTGATAACACATTCTCTTTGAAAATATTGAATACCTTTAAAAACAATTCATCTTTGCTGCTGAAATATTCGTAAATGGTACCCTTGCCAACATCCGCAGCTATGGCAATTTCTTCCACTTTGGCATTGAAATATCCATCGCGAGCAAATATTTTATTCGCAGAATTTACAATACGTTGCTTCTTTTTTTCTTTATTTACCCGTTTGGGCACAAGGAATTTTTCCTGAGATGATTTCTCTTCATTCTGAAGAGAGTTGCTTTCGCCTTATTAACTCGCGAAATATTTTGAAGTATAATAAACCGATATAGCGGAAATGAGCAGAAACCCTCCGGTTACCCTCGGGTATTTCATCAGTAACTTATCGCTGATCATTTCTTTACTTGTCAGAGAATTTATTGATTCAAAAAAATGTGATGACATGAAAAACATCAATCCAAAAAGTGTGAGTAATATGCCCAAGGCATAAAAAGGTAACTTAAGAGATTCCGTGTATGGTTGATCGTAACCGGAAGCCTTGTACAAAAAGAAAATTCCAAAACCTAATGATATCAAGCCTGATAAAAATCTGTGCTCAAGTACCTTTTTCTCGGTCAGCACAACCACATTTCCAGACTTATTCAACCAACCTGCCGCCTTTGGTGATAAAATCATTATCGAACCAACCACTCCAAGTAAAAT
>CBDUTM010000162.1:0-4892 GCA_965369985.1 uncultured bacterium
ATTTTACGCTCATGGTGTATTTAAAAAAATAATTCCAAAGGAGCTGATCATATCCACGTGGCGATGGAGTCATGCCGATCAAGAGACTTTGTTGACAGGCAAATTCACTGAAGTAGATTGACGGTACCCAATTAACTATTATTCACGAATTATTCCAGGATGAAGAACAGAAAAATATGCATGCTGCCGGCTGGAACAAATGTATGCTGAGAATTGAAGAGATATTATAATATTATTTGAATCACATTAAGCTACTTGCAGTTCTATAGATATTAATATATCTTTTAGCCCCTGCCAATAAAATTGGCACCGCATTTTTGGCAGTAGGTATTAAAATATTACCGAATTGGTAATCAATGGAGCATTGATTAAATGTCTATAAACATATATGCCTAAATCCTTTCCTTCAGATGCGCAGAAATTAGGCTTTCTTCGATTTCGAAAAAATGGTAATGTGGATGAGATAAATTCTTCAATTCTGAATTTATTCGGATATAAATCCAAAAAAGAATTTCTTTCCTCGAATACACCAAAAGAAATATTCAAACTGATATCGAAAAATCTCACTTACATAGAAAATTGTGCCGATTGGACTTCATTCGAATCCATTTTTTCTAAAAAGGATGGATCAAATATACTTACTGAATACTTTATTTCGGAAAGCGATGATTTTGTTAAAGTACATATTAATGGATTAGGCATTCAGGAAGGGCTTGAGAGAGCGTTAAGAGAAAGTGAAGAAAAATCTAAATTAACATTGGACACATTGATCGACGGTGTTATCACAATGGACACCAATTACTTGATTGAGTCAGTGAATCCTGCTGTAGAAAAAATATTTGGCTACAAATCAAAAGAACTTGTCGGAAAGAATGTAAAAATATTGATGCCGGAACCGGATAAGGGCTTGCATGATGGTTATGTTGATTCTTATCTGAAATCAGGAAAAGCAAAAATTATTGGAGTTGGAAGGGAACTTAAGGGTTTGAAGAAAAATGGAAAAGTATTTCCTATATACTTGGGAGTAAATGAACTGAACCTTCATGACCGCAAGTTATTTATTGGTTTAATACGCGATATCTCTGCTCAGAAAAAAGCCGAAAAAAATCTCTTATTGTTTCAGGGGGAACTCGAAAATAAAGTTGTCATTCGAACCTCAGAACTAATGGCTACAAATGAGAAACTCTCGCGTGAAGTATCCAATAGAAAAGCTACCGAGATAATTCTTGAGAGGCAGGCTGCCTTCGCCGAGCAAAACCCGGGACCGGTATTCCGAACAGATTTTAATGGAACAATTACTTTTGCGAATCCGGTATCAGAAAAACTATATGGTAAAAAAATATTAAATAAATCAATTATAACCCTCATGAAAGGTATAACGAAATCTCTATTAACAAAAATGAAAGGAGGTAAGGCAAAACTTTTTGAGGAGATCATTGACGATAAAACATTCCTTCTGACAATCATAAAAGATACTAAAACAAAAAATATATTTATATATGGCGCTGATATCACTTTTCATCGTGAATCTGAAGAACTTTTGAAGGTTAGTGAAGAAAAATTCAGGCAATTCTTTTATAATCAGCCTGAATATTGCTACGTAGTCTCTCCTGAAGGAATAATATTAGATGTAAATCGCGCAGCTTTAAAAATGCTCGGATATAAACGCAAGGAGCTAATTGGAAAATCAGTGCTAAAGGTATACCCACCTGAATCACACGATAGAGTTAAACATAATTTAATGGAATGGCAAAAGACTGGAATACTAAAAGAAAAAGAGATGGAGGTAATCACCAAAAATGGTGAGCGTAGGATCGTATATCTCACCGCAAGCGCTATTCATGATAAATACGGTGGGCTTCTCCATTCTATTTCAGTTCAGCTAGATATTACAGACAGAATAAGGAATCAAGAGGAAAAAGAAAGACTATCACGAAATCTTGGTTACAGGGTTAAAGAGCTTTCTTGTTTACAGGCAGTTGGAGTTGCGATAGTCGAAGAGATATCAATCGATAATTTATTAGCAAAAATTTCGAATATTGTTCTTTCCGGGATGCGATATCCTGAAAAAGCTTGGTCAAAATTACTGTTTGATACAGACGAATACGTATCAAATGCATCCAATATCAACGAAGAATCAATGATAGGAAGTGATATAGGTATTACCGGAGATATTAGAGGGGTCCTGCAAGTGGGGTATATCGATTCATCTAAAATACTCGATGAAGAGGCTGAGATGTGCCATAATATCACTCATCGGATTGGATTACTGATTGAGCGAAATGAGCTTAGAGAGGATCTATTAAAAAAAGAAAAGCTGGAGGCAGTTCAAAAACTTGCGGCGGCTGTTGCGCATGAGTTTAATCAGCCATTGCAATCGCTTCAACTAATATCAGCATTAGCTTCAGAAGGAGAAGTATCGGCAAAGAGCTACAGCAGTCGCATTCCGAAAGAAGTCTCTAAAATCTCATCCTTGGTGAATAAATTATTAAATATCACCGCTGTAGAAACAAAAGCTTACGCTGCCGGGAATGAAATCATTGATTTGAACATATCAGGTTCTAATAAAAAGACTACTGAAAATAAAGTACTCATAGTAGATGACGAAGAATCTATTTTACAATTGATGTCAAGAATTATAGAACGATCCGGTCTTAAAGTAGATTGTGCATTAACAGGGGAAGAGGCTTTAAAATTGGTCAATGAGAACAGCTATGGATTAGTTATTAGTGATATATCATTACCGGGAATTAGCGGAGTGGATTTATTTAGAGCAGTCTCAAAAGATTATCAAGGGACAGCATTCATATTTATGTCCGGATATGCTATTGATGAGATCGATGAATCTGTAATTAACAAATCAGCAGGATTTCTCGCTAAGCCATTCGATATTGCTCAAATAATGAAAACGGTCAATAATATTTTCACAAATTAGCAGAGTACAAAATTTAAATCATTACATTTCGTTCGGACATTTAGAAAACCTTCAAAGTCCTATATCATAAACTCCTTTCATCTTGACATCTCAATTGAATGTAGCTAAATTGATTTTGGAATTATTATTATAAGGGATTAAAAATCGCTGAAAGAGTAAAGATAACTAAGTTTTCTTCTTCAGGCGGCTGAGCTTGTAAGCTGAGTCCGGAGGACTTAAAGGAATTGGTATTTGATCTGCAGACAGGGTCAAACGAAAATCTTATAGTGGGTTTTGAAGGCTATGAAGATGCCGCCGTATATCGTCTTTCTGATGAGATGGCATTGGTTCAAACAGCAGATTATATAACTCCGATGACAGACGATCCATATCTATTCGGGCAGCTATCTGCGGCTAATGCTTTGAGCGATATCTATGCTATGGGAGCAAAACCCATTACAGCTCTAAACCTATGTAATTTTCCTGAGGAAGGAATTCCGAACGCGATATTCAAAGAGATACTTGAAGGAGGCGCTCAAAAGGTTTTAGAAGCAGGAGCTGTGGTCGCAGGGGGACACACTATCAAAGATAAAGAGTTAAAATACGGCTTGTCAGTCTCCGGAATTATTCATCCGGATAAAATCGTATTGAACTCGGGTGGCAAAGTCGGCGATGTGCTTATCCTTACTAAACCAATCGGTACAGGAACACTTTTTAATGGCGTGAAGAATGGAGATTTAGATTCTCAATTCCTTGACGCAGCGGTAAAAAGAAATTCCATATTAAATAAAAGTGCTTCAGAAGCAATGATTCAGCATGGTGCAAACGCATGCACAGATGTTACAGGTTTTGGACTATTGGGACATCTGTCTGAAATGTTATCAAGCTTGAATCTGACAGCAGAAATAACTTCATCAACTATTCCGTATTTTGAGAAGGCTTTTGAAGCCGCTGAAAAGGGTTTTAAACCCGGAATGTCAAAATCAAATATGCATTCGTTGCAGTCAGTTCTGAAATTTGAACCATCAGTATCGGAAGCGGATAAATGGTTGTTGGTGGATCCTCAAACTTCAGGCGGATTGATGATCTCTATAGAGGAAGAAAAGGCAGAAGCGTTGCTGAACGATCTGATATCAGGCGATTCCCCTGAGGCGACGATCATAGGTAAATTGACTGAACAGATTGATACGAAGATCTTAGTAAAGTAATAAAAGATATTACAGGAAAACGATGATAAGATTTGGATATGGTATATTGGTGTTAATTCTGTCACTTATTACGACAACAGAAAAATTATATTCGCAAAATATTCCAGATCCTGTAGGTTTTATCAACGATTTTGCCGGTGTTATTTCTCCGCGAACTGAAAGCGCTATGGAAAGTCTCTCACAGGAATTAAAGCAAAAGACCGGGAGTGAGGTTGTTGTTGTGACGGTAAAATCCATCGGCGATATGGAATATACGGATTATGCCGTGCGCTTATATGAAAAATGGGGGATCGGCGAAAAAGGCAAAGATAATGGTGTGCTGATATTGAATGCCGTGGCGGAAAGAAAAATTAGAATTGAAGTCGGCTATGGATTAGAGGGGATAATTCCGGATGGATTAGCAGGCGAAATAAGAGATAGATATCTGATACCCCATCTTCGGAAGAACGATTTTGATACGGGATTGGCAAATGGGTTGGCGGCTGTTGCCTCCATCATTGCGCAGGATGCCGGTGTTAAGCTATCCGGCGGAATTGCTGCACGTCCATCCGGAGGTAGAGCGAGAAAACGGGGACGGGGCGGAATCAATATATTTCAGCTCATGATCTTCTTTTTTGTAATATCCAGCATGTTCGGAAAACGGAGAAGAGGCGGACGAGGAGGACGAGGAGGACTCCTGGGATCGTTATTCCTTCTAAGTATGCTGGGCGGCGGAAGAGGCTATAGATCCGGCGGATTCGGTGGCTTTGGGGGAGGCGGATTCGGAGGAT
>CBDUTM010000163.1:0-4873 GCA_965369985.1 uncultured bacterium
CGTGTCCGAATTGACGATCGCACCGCCTCGCTGTTCGCGGTGGTCACCGGCCGCTACTTCTTGTTCGATAGCACGGGCCCCCTGCTGGCGAACCTTTACGTGATGGGTTTAGCGATCGGCGTGCATCTTCTGAGTTTGTTGGCACTGCCTGTTGTGGCGCTTATAATTTATTTCAAAAAATATGATTTTTCTCCGAAATCTTTTTTAGGATTGATAGTGCTTACCGGATTTACTTTTATCGTAATTTACCTGGGAGTAGTAAAAGGCGTTCCTACGTTGGCTGATAAGACATCTTTCGGTTGGGTATTTGCGGCAGTTGTAGCACTTTATCTTATTACTTTTTGGAGCGTGAAGAATGGGAATAGAATACTCACGCTTGCATTATTATCTACGGTTCTTCTTACGGTCGGCTATTCAACTTATGCGATAATCTATGTCCGCGCGAATGCCAATCCTTTTATCAATGAAAATAATCCGAGCAATACGCAGCGATTGGTATCATATATGAATAGAGAGCAGTATGGAGACGCTCCGTTTTTTGACAGGAAAAGATGGAAACCGAGGATGGCAAAAAAATACAGCGGCGAATCGGATTATTTCTGGAACTATCAAATTAAAAGGATGTATGTGCGGTATTTCAACTGGCAGTTTGTCGGGAGAAAAGCAGGAGAAGTAGACGCCAGCAAATTTTACGGACTCCCCTTTCTGTTGGGACTGTTCGGGGCGTATTACCAATATCGGAAAGATCCGAAGCAAGCGTTTAATGTCCTCTCTCTTTTTTTTATGACAGGATTGGCGATCGTGCTCTATTTGAATCAGGAAGACCCGCAACCTCGTGAGCGTGACTACTCGTACGTTGGTTCATTTATGGCATATTCATTGTGGATCGGTCTGGGCGCCACCGGACTATTGGAGTTGGCATCAAAGCAGTTCAAAGAACGAAAAACGAAGCAATATGTATTATATTCACTGGCGGGTCTCATGTTATTTATTGTTCCGATAAATATGGCTGTCAAAGGTTGGAGGGAACATGACCGCTCAGGAAATTATGTGGCATGGGATTACTCTTACAATATTTTAGCTACAGCAGAGCCGAATGCGATAATATTTACTAACGGCGATAACGATACTTTCCCCGTTTGGTATTTACAGGAAGTGGAAGGTATTCGAAAAGACGTTAGGGTTGTAAACCTGAGCTTGTTAAACACAAGATGGTATATAAGGCAGCTTCGTGATAATGAGCCGAAAGTTCCAATTAAATTCACCGACAAGGATATAGACCGACTTACTCTGACATCCTGGCCAAGAGCGGGTAATAAAGTTTCGTTGCCCGGAGCTCCTGATGAATTTGGAAACTCGACGCCCTTTGAGTGGAGATTAAAAGCGACCGTAAATACGAGCAATTATTCAGCTTTACGAGTACAGGATCTGATGATACTGCATATACTGGAGGCGAATCGCTGGGAACGCCCTATATATTTTGCGGTAACTGTCTCCCAAAGTAACAAACTTGGCCTGGAACGTTTTTTGAGAATGGATGGATTGGCTTTTAAAATCCTCAGTTCTTCTCCCATAGAAACGGATTCGGACGGAAATCCACTGAGATTAGATCCTATGTATCCTGAATTAATAACACCAATAACGATCGAAACGAATTTAGTAAATAACTACAAGTACAGAGGTCTCGATGATCCTGATGTATATATAAATCCAAGTGTTAAAAAATTATTGCAAAACTATCGATCAGCATATATGCAGCTTGGATTCAGATACGTTCAGGAAGGAGAAAAAGATAAACTCGCCAAGCTCCTTGCATCGATGGAGGAAAATATTCCGGAAGAAGTGATACCTATTACGAGCAGGATGGCTAAACTTCAGATAGGCAGTATGGAAAAAGAAGCAGGTTTTCCGGAAAAAATGAAAAAACGGCTCGAAAATCTACTCGCGAATCCGCGTAGCACTTTCAATGACCGGCTTGTTTATGGAAATTACTATTTGAGGGAGTTGGGTGACTTCGAGACAGCAACACGAATATTTAACGAATTGGTTGTAGAACAGCCTAGTTCGGGCAGAGCCGTTGGAATGCTTGTTTCGACCTATGATGAAAGTAAAGATTATATGGGTGCCTTAAGGGTACTGAATGATTGGCTTGTACTGCATCCTAATGATAATAATGCTCGTCTTCGAATGGATGAATTACGGGCGAAATTGGACTCGGTTATTTCTTCCCAGTAGGAAGTTAAGAGATAACAAAATCTACATTGAGTGAACCTGCCCTTGTAAGCATCGTAATTCCACACTACAACGGCAGTGATATGTTGAAAAAGTGCCTTGAGTCTCTTCAAAAAACAACATATCCGAATTTTAATATCATAATCACCGATAACGCTTCCGAAGATAATAGTATTGAAATGGTGTCTGAGGATTTTCCATCGGTGGAAATTATAAAGCTCGATAGCAACAGAGGGTATGCCGGTGGTTGTAACGCGGGAATCGTTGCAGCCGAAAAATCTGATTATGTTGTTTTATTCAATAATGATGCTCTGGTAGAGCCTGAATGGCTGACGATCATGGTGGGTGTAATGGACTCCGATGATAGTATCGCTGCCTGTCAACCGAAAATATTATCTATAAAGAATAAAGGATATTTTGATTATTCGGGAGCTGCCGGAGGCTTAATGGATAAATTTGCCTACCCGTTTGCCAAGGGCCGCATTGTAGCCACAATTGAACAAGATAGCGGTCAGTATGACGACCAGACATCTATCTTCTGGGCATCGGGAACGGCGTGTATATTACGAAATTCAGCGTTGGAAAAAGTAGGAAATCTTGACGAAGTGTTTTTTGCTCATATGGAAGAAATTGATCTATGCTGGCGGTTCCGTTTATCCGGTTATAAAATTATGGTAGCTCCGAAAAGTATTATATATCATCAATCAGGTGGGACGTTATCAGCAGAAACATTCAAAAAGAAATATCTGAATCATAGAAATAGCATTATAATGATGCTAAAAAATTATTCGGTTTGGTCACTCATCAAGCTATTCCCTCTGCGCATTCTTATAGAATCAATGGCATTGGGACATTCTCTTATAACGTTGGACCTAAACAGGTTCAGCGGAATCATAGCCGCATTCCTATGGCTGCTTACTCATCCAATTTATCTCATCAGGGCGAGAAAGAGAGCTCAATCGGTACGTGTTATAGGAGATAAAGAAATTCTAAATAATCTTTACGATGGAAGCATTGCCTTATCTTATTACATAAAAGGTAAAAAAACGGTTAAAGAATTAGGTTAAGATCATTCCTCATCGAGTTTATCGAGATAAATTTGATACGTTTTTGTGTTGGTAGGATTGATAATGATAAGTCGTTCAAATAATTCTCTTTTCCGATAGCCGTAAACGGCATTGGAAAGCTCATCGACATGAGCGCTTAGAAATTCTATAGGATATTTATCAAGCGAATTAAGTTCGAATATATCTCGAAAAAGATCTAAGGTTTCGTTAAGACTTTTCAACGCTTCAGCGGGTTTCTGTTCTTCATAAAGAAAATAAAGAAAGTCGCTGTATTTTCCTTTCGCATCTCTAAGTCTCCAATTAGAACTTATATCATCAATTCTAATTTCTCTGTTTCGCCATCCCTGAGGGTGAGAACTGATTTTCCCTCTTGACGCTATTTCTTTTGCATTGTTATAATAGCTGCTGCCTTGCAGCGGCTCTATGTTATCAAATTCTCCCCCAAGGATTAAATTAACATAAAAATCAACAAAGCTAGTTATAGTGTGAAAGACACCTGTGTGGTATAACGGATCATTAAGAGTGTAAACAAATACCCATCTTTTGTCAAAATAGCGTTGGTCACCCCTGTTTGTAATTGCGACTTGTGAGTGGTATAGTTTTTCTGAACCTGCAATCGTAACTGACTCAACAAATATTTGCATATTCAGCTTAAATGTCAGATCGTAACCATCTTCTGCATACTCAAACTCGTTTATGTATGAAGAGATTTCGCGAGCGAGCGCTTGTAAGTCATTTTGTTCCTTAGGTGTGAGGCGAGTAGCTTCAAGTTTTACATCTGAAATAACTGATTGAGCTATAGAATACCCGCTGGTCCACATTGAAAAAAAGAATATGAACGTCATTAAACGAAATGAAAACATAACTTTACAATTCATTTCCATAAAGTTAAATTAAGATGTTCGTTTAGTCAAGGCATTAAAGGGAGGGGAAAATCCCAAATAGTTGATTAAAATGCCCTAAACATTAAATAATTTATCGCTTACATTAGGTATTATTTTTTAAGGAGCTTTCCTGCAGTGAATAAAGTTGGTGATATTAGAGTAGAAGATCTTCCGGAACCTGAAATGCTGAAAAAAATCGGTAGACTCGCTGATGAACAAAAAATCGATGCTTATTTAGTTGGCGGAGCGGTTCGGGATTATTTTCTCGGAAAATCAAATTTCGATCTGGATATTGTTGTAGTTTCGGATGGTATAAAATTCGCCAAAAAGTTGCAGCATGAGCTAAACACTGAATCTTTTGTCGCTTGGGATCAATTTGGTACTGCTGAATTAGGTTTCTCGGAGCTAAGGCTTGAAGTGGCGACGGCACGCTCTGAGGAATATGTCAAAAAATCAAGAAAACCTTCAATTAAACCTACTGATATTGAATCTGACTTAAAAAGAAGGGATTTCACCATTAACGCAATGGCTGTTTCTCTGAATTCGAAAAAATTCGGTAAACTGTTGGACCCGTTCAATGGAAAAGGAGACATAGAAAAAAAGATTTTGGAAACTCCATTGGATCCGAACGAAACTCTAAATGAAGATCCATTGAGAATGCTCAGGGCAATCCGATTTTCCGCTCAATTA
>CBDUTM010000164.1:0-4831 GCA_965369985.1 uncultured bacterium
TATTTTCTGACAGAAAATCCTAATACACAAGCAAATGTTACACCTGCAAGTGTTGGCGGAATTTTTCTTGACACTGGATCCGATGGATCACTCATTACGGGATTGACTTTTACAGCTGGAGTATCTCTAAATTCCAGTGGCGCCATATTTAAAAGAAATTATATTGCTCTTGAAGGACAAAATGCAACAGCAATTAGTGTTGGTTCGTCGAATGTGACAGTATCTCAAAATTATATTATTACAAATGCGACAAGTAGCACGATAGCATCTTTAGTATTAAGTGGTAGTAATAGTGTTGTAACTAACAATTATATTGAATCCACAACAGGACGAGCTATTGGTCCCCAATTTATTAACGCTGCAGCTTCATATAATATCCAAAATAATGTTATTTTAGGTATCATTAACATCGAGAACGCTGACTTTAAAAATAATATATTGATTTCAGGCACATACACTGCCGGAAGTACAACCACCACAAATAATATTGGTAATTCAACACAATTTGGCACTGCTGACGGAAATCAGGAAAGCGTGGTTATGACAACGGTTCTTGTTAGTGCGGGAAGCACTGACGGTCAATGGCAATTGGCTGTAAGTTCACCGGCAATAGGAGCAGGTGTAAGCAGTGTTGATATCGGAATGTACGGAGGAACCGATCCTTATGTTCTTTCGGGTATTCCTCACATACCAAATATTTATTCATTTGATGCACCGGGTACCGGTTCTACAACTGCAGGTTTACCGATAACGATCAAAGTAAAATCCAACAATTAGTTTTACTTGCCAATAATAATTGATCTACAAATTAATAGGATTACTGTGAAAAATTTAATTCGAATTATTTTTGTGCTCCTTCCAGTTATCGTGTCAGCCCAAAACATAACACAGGTTGAATATTATATCGATGCAGACCCCGGATTTGGAAACGGCACAAGCGTGAGCATAACAGCCGCTGCTGATTTAGACTTGAGTTTTACGGCTGATCTTTCTTCTGTTGGCGATGGCTTTCATGTATTGTATGTCCGAGCAAAAGATGCGGATGGTGACTGGAGTGTTTCAGCGGCACGGCCGTTTCTAAAAGTGAATCTTAGTACAGAAACTCCGCTAAATATCACTCATGCGGAATACTATGTGGACAGTGATCCGGGGTTCGGCAGTGGAACTGCTATAAGCATAACAGCCGCTGCTGATTTAGACCTGAGTTTTACGGCTGATCTTTCTTCTGTTGGCGATGGCTTTCATGTATTGTATGTCCGAGCAAAAGATGCGGATGGTGACTGGAGTGTTTCAACGGCACGACCGTTCCTAAAATCTGATTTAACTACAGAAGCATCGCAAAACATAACAGAGGTTGAATATTATATAGACTCAGATCCCGGCTTCGGTAATGGCACAAGCGTTAGTATCAGTGCCGCTACAGATTTAGATCTGAGTTTTACGTCCGATCTCTCGTCTGTTAGCGATGGAGTTCATGTATTGTATATGCGTGCTAAAGACGCTGATGGAGACTGGAGTGTAGCAATGGCAAGGCCATTTCTAAAATCGGATTTGAGCAGTGAAACTCCTCCTAATATTACTTCTTTGGAGTGGTATTTCGAAAAAAGCGGGATTACGAGCAGCACCTTCAGCAAATCAGATTTTACACCTTCAAACGATCTGACTTTAGATTTTACGGCGGATGTTTCTTCTTTGGATGTTGATTCTACATATGATCTCCATCTGATCGCCTTAGATGCAGACGGTGAAAGAAGCTTGGAATCTGTCCACCAGTTTAATATAGCAGTTACCAACGACGCGCCTACGGTACTAAATTTAATTCCCGATATAATAGCAGATGAGGATTTCGAAACATTCACGGTGGCACTTCTCGATACAGTATTCTCGGATCTCAATCTCCCGAGTGATAGTTTGAGATACTCTGTAAACGTTGATAAAAATATCGTTACAGCCAGTCTTATCGGTGATACACTAAGATTATTTTCTGTAAAAGATTCATCCGGAACGGCGCAACTGATCGTCACGGCAACAGATGATAGCTCGGCGAGCGTAAGTGACACTTTTAATGTTACATTGAATCCAGTGAACGATGCACCGATGATTACATCATCCGCTACCGATACGGGAACAGAAGATCAATTATTTGTGTACAAAGTAACAGCCACAGATGCTGAAGGCGATGCTTTAACATATACTTTCTCGAATCTATCTACTTGGCTTTCTGCCGCAGGTGATTCTGTAACGGGAACACCTACAGAAGAAGAGACTTCAGGTTCTTTCAGGGTCATCGTTTCAGACGGCACGCTTAAGGATACACTTGATGTGGCTGTCACGGTAAACGCTGCTAATGACGCGCCTATATTTACATCAGCTGATTCAGTATTAGGCACTGAAGATCAATTATTTGTGTACAAAGCAACAGCCACAGATCTTGAAATGGCGACTCTCACGTTCAGTTTCTCGAATCTGTCAACTTGGCTGACTTCAGCAGGCGATACTATTTTTGGAACACCAACTGAAGGAGTGACCGCAGGAGCTTTTAGGGTCATCGTTTCTGACGGCACGCTTGAAGACACGCTTGATGTGACGATCGCAGTTGCCGCCGTTAATGACGCGCCTGTTATCACATCATCCGCTACAGCATCAGGGACTGAAGATCTGTTTTTTTATTATCAGGCAACGGCAACCGATCCTGACGGCGATACTTTAACATTCAGTTTCTCGAATCTGTCGACTTGGCTTTCGGTTACTGGTGATACAATTTTTGGAACACCATCTGAAGGAGTCACTGGAGGTTCTTTCAGGGTCATCGTTTCTGACGACACGCTTAAGGATTCAATTGATGTGAATATAACTGTGGCAGCTGTGAACGATCCGCCATTATTATCGGGAATACCGTCAATCATATTGGACGAAGATTCAACATTTTCATTGGACCTTGATCCCTTCGCGTCAGACATCGATAATGATACTACAGAGCTAATTTTAACAGCGGAAATATTACAGCCGGTCGTCAGTTCTCCTATATCAAGATCTTCGGAGAGATCTTCAGAATTGAATACTTCTAAAAAGCATGCATCGAACAAAAGATATGCATCCGGTAAAACGATTGAAACAAAGATCATGATCTTAGAGAAGGGAAATAATGAAATCCGATCTACTGTTCATCTTCTTTCTGATGCCGGGTCAATAGCTGACAGCATTTTGATAGAGATAGACAGTGTTACTCACGTTGCTACTATCACTCCAAATGCTAATTACTTTGCTTCCAACATACTGATAGTATTCGTTGTGACTGATCCGGACAGCCTCTCCGCGACAGATACAGTTAGCATCACCGTAACTCCTGTGAACGATGCGCCTATGTTCGTGGATTTTCCTGATTCGGTAGAAATAGTCCTGGGTGAGGCTGATACACTGATCTTATCTGAATTTGGGTTTGATATAGACGATCCGGATTCAGTGTTGATCTGGTCAACATTAGATTGTATCGGCGCGGACACCATAGCCTGCGTGACAATGAATGCTGACACAGCTTTTATACGAACCATTGGAGATATATCAGGATTTGAGGAACTTACATTTTTGGTTACTGATACTTCGGGTGCTTCAGACTCCGCATCTGTAATAATTTATGTGAAGGCATCGGTCGGCATTGCCGGTAATGGCTTAATTCCACTGGAATACAGTTTAGCAGATAATTATCCTAATCCGTTCAATCCGCAAACTACCATTAGTTACGGGTTGCCGAAGCAGTCTGACTTATCCTTGATAATCTACAACTTGATGGGACAGGAAATAATGCGTTGGGACGAACAAAACAGTCAAGCGGGTTTTTACCAGAAAATATGGAACGGCAGGAATAAGTTCGGAGTTTCAGTTGGAAGCGGAGTCTATTTTTACAGGATCATTGCAGGCGATTTTGTCCAGACGAGGAAGATGGTGCTACTGAAATAGCACAGTCCCACAAACGTTGGTTATGACACTCCATTTCGCAGTGCAAAACTCATGAAATCTCATAGATACTACTGGCTATCCCCTCGTATATCTTCCCATGAGTTGTGCCTGTGAGAGTATATGACCCGCCATCGCAGCAAGGAGTTCCGCTTTAGTTGCTCCGGCGGAGAGACCAAGCATCGCATCAAGAGAGTATAATTTAAAATAATACCTGTGCGTCCCACTTGGTGGGCATGGACCTCCATATCCAATATTGCTCCAGCTGTTTGTTCCTTCCAGAGCGCTCTCGGGGATACCGCTTCCTGAAGCATCCTCCGCAAGATTGGTTGTAGTTCCCGGTATATTGTATACGACCCAGTGAATCCATGTACCTCCAGGTGCATCAGGATCGTCGGAAATAAGTGCATAGCTAACCGTTTCGTCGGGCGCATTACTCCATGCCAGCGGTATCGATAGATCCTCATCGTCGCAGGTGTATTTTGCAGGTATCATCGACTCGTTTGTAAAGGCGGTACTCGTCAAAATCATATCAGTATCCTCTCCATTACCGTTTAAAGCTCCTTCCCCGTTTCCAGAATCACTGCATCCCAAAATCGAACAAATTATAATCATGAAGATGAATGACATCAAGTGTGACTGAATTGTCATTAGTTTCCCCCTATGAATGTGCCAAGCCAACTTCTCATAGATTTAATTTTGCAATCTATTGTGATTGAACACATAATCTAATCAAAATACTTTCTAATAATATATACTCTGTTATTATCTAAAATGCAATGTATCTAATTAAATTTTGTCCGGACGAGGAAAAGGTTGTTGTCGAAGTAGCACCGTCAAATTAACGTCAGTTATGACACAAAATTTCGCAGTATCA
>CBDUTM010000165.1:0-4816 GCA_965369985.1 uncultured bacterium
AATGATTATTTCTTCAGATTGAACGATATGGTCAGGGGGTAAGCCACCTGAACTTATTCCTAATGACATTGAACCCCTTGTGGGATGAAATCTGAGACCGAGCGACTTCACGGCTTCAATTTCTTTATCAATGAATTTACTTGACGCTTTAGATGGAAACAGATAGAGATGGTCCGATGAGGTTGTACATCCGGATAAGATCAGCTCGGCTGCGGCGACTTGTGCGCTCACATAAATTGCTTCTTCTGATAGTTCACCCCAAACTTCATATAAGATACGGAGCCAATCGAATAAAGGAGCATTTTGTGTTCCGGGAATATTACGGGTCAAAGTCTGGAACATATGATGATGTGTATTAATGAATCCGGGGAGAAGGATCATTCCGGAGGCGTTGACTGTCTTATCAGCGAGAGGGTATGAACCATCGCCGACGGAATCTATTTTGCCGTCCTTGACTAAAACCCAACCGTTCTTGATGTCACCAAGTTCGTCATCCATGGTGACAGTCAAAAGCGTATCTATTATAAGCGTTGTTCCCAATCTATCCTTTTCCGGATTGTGAATTTATGCTGTAGGTTATCATATAAACAAGGAAATGTGAATTATTTCGTTAAATTAGTCGCTAATGTGTTGGCGGCAAAAGCTGACATTACAAATATTCAGTGAATATAAAGGACTATTGATGGGATTAGATCTATTTTTTAAGACTGTTGCTTTAGGCTTGTTTCTGAACAGCGCCGACATGCCAAACAATCCTTATGACAGGATGATCGAATTATCTTTTCAAGGTGAATTAATTTCCGCGTCCAGAGTATGGGAGAGAACTAACGGCATTGAATATTTTGGTGAGCGGGTATATCTGAAATCTCCAAAACTGAAAGGTGTGTTAGTTGAATTCGAACATTTCAAACGAACAGCTCAATCCATCAATACTCAAAGCCTAAGAGCAATATATCAAATTGTAGGATACGAAGCGGTTTTTATGGATTTTTTCGAAGATCAGAAGAACCTGCTCTGGCTCGGATATACCGGGAGCCATAACGAGGTCATATATAGGTTTTCCTACTCTACAGATTTTGACGGATTTGAAAAATCAGAGATCGGCGTAGGTTATAAATTGCTTTTAGGAAATAATCTGTTTGTCAAGCCCACTTTTGAAAATAGTAAGATTGGTGACTTAAAATACTGGCAAATGAAAGTTTCGTTCGAATACGATCTGAGATCAAAAGAAATTGAGAAATAATTTAAAAATTAATTTGAAGCGAGCCCTAATACCAATGTGGTAGCGACAGCTATGCTTAATATTGCGATAAATATTCCCCGATGCATGATGAAAGGTTCTTGGCTGACACGGAGTCTGCTACGTTCATTTATGATTGATTTTCTATAAGCGCCGTTAGGCCAAAAAGTAAGATAAAAATTGATATGCTCATCGGCTAGCTGGTAAAACTCGGCGCTACCATTATTTCTTGCCATATTAGAATAATAACTAATAAGCTGCCATTCAGCTTCTTCAGCCTGTGGGCAATTTGGAAAATTCTGTACTATCTGACTAAAAGTGGAAAGAGCCTCACTAATTTTATTCTTTTGAAGTAAAAACATTGCGTTCTTCAAGAACCTGTCCGGACATTGCGACTGAAGCGCAAATGCTCTTTGAAAATCTGCCGAAAGGATTGTGGCTATTATGAGAAAAACAGGAAGCGTTAATATTAATCTGGTACGGAGGAATGAAATCATCTTAGGTTCGAAAGTAGACACCGTCATAGATTTAAGCAAGGCGATTATGTAGAAAAATAAATGATTGCTCGTAGGATGTATTGATTATAACTTTATTCTGCTTCTACAATATAATGAAATATGAACTTTTGTTACTGCGGAGTAAATAATATTCAGTTAAACAAAGAGAATAATTAGTGGATTTTTCAAAGTCATTCAGCTATGTCTTTAAAGATTCAAAGTGGCTTTCAAAAATATTTATAGGCGGACTTTGGAATTTCGCGTCTCTTCTTTTTTTTGGCATACCGTTCGTATTAGGATATTTTCTATCTGTGGTAGAAAACTGTATAAAAGATGATGAGTCTCCTCTTCCTTTATGGAAAAATCTGTCCGGAATTTTCAATAAAGGATTCATGCTGGGGATAATTTATTTCGCATACACTATTCCTGTTTTATTGATATCTTCATTTTTGGAAGACTCATTTGGCGATAGTGACGCTTTAGTATTACTTCTATTTATGGTAGTACTCTTTTGGCTTCCCATAGTTACCATAAATTATGCGAAAACGGGAGATCTTATGTCTGCCTTTAAATTTGAGGAGATGCTAAGCAGTATTATGAGCAATACGGGTATTTATGTGCCGATGGTGCTGCTCTCATTAGCAGTTATCGGTTTTTCATTTTTCATGGGCGCATTTGTTGCCGGAATAGGAATTCCGTTCACCTCGTTCTGGGGGATGCTGGTTGTGGCTCATCTTTTTGGACAATTCGGCAAACATATCTCCGGGTCGAAAGAAGAAAGTATAAAAGTAAACGTTTGAGTGTCCCGACCATTTATAATTTTTTATGTGTAAAAACGTAGTTAACTCTAAATTGTGGGGCCATTTATGCCTGAAGCAACATCATTAATATCTGATCCGACAACAGTTTTAGTTTTTCTTGTAAGCACTGTTGCGCTTGTATTTCGAATTAGCGAGGTGCCAAAGCTTAAAAAATTATTCCATTATCTGCCTCCCGTGATATGGATATATTTTGTGCCGATGATGGCCACGACTATAGGAATTCTCCCTGAGTCCTCAATTACTTATAGCTGGATAACGAGATATATGCTGCCGTTTAGTCTCGTATTGATGTTACTCTCAGCAAATCTGCCGGATATTATGAAACTGGGGAAAATGGCGATTACAATGATGCTTGCTGGAACAGTAGGAATTGTCATTGGAGGGCCAATAGCCCTAGCGCTGTTTCTGAAATGGGCTCCGGAAGGGATCTGGAAAGGTTTAGGAATGCTTTCGGGTAGCTGGATCGGAGGAACGGCGAATATGATGGCAATCGCCGAAGGTATTGGAACTCCTGCATCCATGTACGGACCTGTGATCGTTGTTGATACGGTGGTCGGCTACGGATGGATGGGTGTGATGATCGCTTTATCCGCATATCAGTCAAAATTCGACAAATGGACGGGTGCGGATAGGACTGTACTTGATCATGTTCAGAAAAGGCTAAAGGATATCTCTATAAAGAGAAGCAGACCTATCGTAGCCAGAGATGTAAGTATTATGCTCGGATTAGGGTTCTTTGTTACTTATATATTTTTAGAGATTGGAGAGTTTTTACCTGATATCGGCGGATTGATAAATTCATTTACCTGGACAGTGATCCTGGTTTCAATGTTCAGCGTTGGGCTTTCTTTTACAAAAGTCTCCCGGCTTGAGGATGCCGGTTCGTCCAAGATGGGGGCTTCAGCTTTATATTTGTTAATGGCATCGGTTGGAGGACGGGCGGATATGACATTAGTGACAGAAGCTCCTGTACTAGTTTTGATAGGCATCGTTTGGATAATGATCCATGCCGGAGTCTTACTGTGGACGGCAAAACTGATCAAAGCGCCGATGTTCTTTTTCGCAACAGGTAGTCAATCAAATATTGGTGGCGCTGCGTCCACTCCCGTAGTGGCGGAAATATTTCAGAGAGGAATGGCTCCTGTAGGACTTTTAATGGCTGTTCTCGGTAATGTGATCGGAGTCTATCCGGGTCTATTGGTAGCATATTTATGCAGATTAGTTGAAACGACTTTAAGATGAATATACTCATTCTCGGTGCTGGCAGAATGGGAAGAGCGATCGCTTTTGACTGCTTGAATCAAAGAGATGTATCTCAGGTTACTGTGGCCGATATTTCCGAAGCTCAGGTAACAGAATCTTTGAGAGGTATTGAGAATCCTAAACTCCGCCACGCTATCTTAGATGTAACAAATCTCAAAGATGTTGCCTCGTTAATGGAAGAAAATTCGGTAGTAATAAGTGCCGTTCCGTATATGTTCAATCTTGATCTGGCAAGAACCGCGATTGAATCGGGTTGCAATTTTTGTGATCTTGGAGGGAATACGGACATCGTACATCAGGAGCTTAATTTAAACGATGAAGCAGTGGAACAGGGTGTTACTGTTATACCGGACTGCGGTCTCGCACCGGGAATGGCGAATGTAGTAACTGCTTATATTATTGGTGAATTTGAATCTGTTGACAGCGTGAAAATCAGGGTGGGAGGTCTTCCTATTAATCCTGTTCCCCCACTAAATTATATGCAATTGTTTTCAGTTCATGGATTACTCAATGAATATATAGGGGAAGCTGATATTATTGAGGATGGCGAATTTAAACGAGTGCCCACACTAAGCGGTCTGGAAACACTTGATATCGGGAAAGATTTTAAGAATATGGAGGCGTTCTATACATTGGGGGGAACTTCTACGCTACCGGAAACTTTCAAAGACAAAATTAAGAATTTAAATTATAAAACTATTCGATACAAAGGACATCGCGACTTGATCAAGGCGATGTTCGACATTGGTTTGGCTGATCTAGAAGAGGTAAATATTGATAGCGGAAGCGTTGTTCCGAGGAAGCTGTTGGCGAATTTATTAGAGAAGAATCTTCCTAAAGAAGGTAAGGATGTAACACTGGTAAAAATTGAAGTAGAAGGGATCAAATCCGATAAAAAAGTTAAAGTTAATTATGATCTTATTGATCATTATGACTCAGAAAATGAAATGACTTCAATGATGCGTACAACGGGTTATTCAGCTGCTATCGTAGGT
>CBDUTM010000166.1:0-4804 GCA_965369985.1 uncultured bacterium
GCGGAACCGGAAGAGTTGATACGGGATTCGCTTAGAAATTTAAATTAGAGGAAATTAAAATGTATTTAGCTGATAGAACAAAAAGACTGGGAACAGAAACCGCGTTTGAAGTTCTTGCGAGAGCCAGGGCGCTTGAGGCAAAAGGTCAATCAATTATTCATCTGGAGATCGGAGAGCCCGATTTTGATACACCGCGTCATATAACGGAGGCTGCTCATAAAGCGTTGGATGAGGGTTGGACACACTATGGTCCTGCTTCGGGCGACATGGAGCTCAAAGAAGCCATTATCGGAGAGATGAAATCCACACGAGGATTAAGTATTGGATCAGAAAATATAGTAATAACTCCGGGAGCCAAGCCGATAATGTTTTTCGCGATACTTGCCTGCATTGAAGAAGGAGATGAGGTCATCTATCCAAATCCCGGATTCCCGATATACGAGTCGATGATCAATTATATTGGGGGGAAGGCAGTTCCAATTATGCTTAAAGAAGAAAGAGATTTCAGATTTGACGTAAATGAGTTAAAAGATTTAATCAATGATAAAACCCGAATGATCATTATCAATTCACCTCAAAACCCGACCGGCGGTGTGCTGCTGGAAGAAGACCTTGCGGAAATAGCTGATATGGTCGCTGACAGAGATATAATTATCATGACTGATGAGGTTTACAGTCGAATGGTTTATGACGGAAAACATTCTTCTATTATAAAATTTGACGGGATGAAAGAAAAAACGATTCTGATAGAGGGGTTTTCAAAAACTTATGCTATGACCGGTTGGCGTCTCGGTTACGGAGTTATGCCCAAAAATGTAGCGGAAATGGTTTCAAAATTTATGGTTAACAGCAATTCCTGCACGTCGTCATTTACACAAAGAGCAGGAATTGCGGCGTTGAACGGTTCTCAGGAGGACTCCGAAAATATGATAGCCGAATTTAAGAAGAGAAAAGACGTTATAGTGAACGGACTTAATGCGATACCGGGAATCAGCTGCAGAACACCGAAGGGCGCTTTCTATGTTTTCCCGAATATCAAAGAGACCGGATTGACTTCAGAAGAAGCAGAGAACAAGTTTCTCAATGAAGCAGGTGTTGCCTCTCTGAAAGGAACATCGTTCGGCTCGAATGGAGAAGGTTATTTGCGGTTTTCCTACGCGAACAGCACAGAGAATATTTTGGAAGCGCTGAATAGAATTGAGGGAGTGCTTTAATATTGTCTCAAGATAAGAGAACCTCTTTATATGATATTCATGTGAATGCGGGAGCTAAGATAGTGCCGTTTGCCGGGTATGAGATGCCCGTTCAGTATTCGGGAATTATCGATGAACATATGGCAGTCAGAAACAGCGTAGGAGTGTTCGATGTATCTCATATGGGCGAATTCGAGGTCATGGGTGAAGGAGCATTAGAGTTTTTACAGCTAATGACTTTGAATGACGTTTCGAAACTTGAGCTCGGTCAGGCACAATATTCCGGTCTGTGTTATGAGGATGGCGGTATGGTTGATGATCTGTTAGTCTATCGTTTGCCTGAAAAATATATGCTTGTAGTGAACGCCTCCAACATTGAAAAAGACTTTGATTGGCTTGATTCCCATAAACCATCAGAAGTGGAATTAATGAACAGATCAGAGGAGACAGCTCTTATCGCGGTACAGGGAAAGAATGCGGAAAAAGTAATTGATAAATTGACAGATACGAATTTAGCTGAAATAAAATATTACAGATTTGAATCCGGAAGTGTATCGGGGATAGACGCTATAATTTCAAAGACAGGATACACCGGTGAAAAGGGATTTGAGCTGTATCTGAATTCTGATGATGCTCCTGGTGTTTGGAACGATCTGATGTCCGCGGGAGAAGAGTTTGGAATCTTGCCAGTTGGGCTTGGAGCAAGAGACACACTCCGATTAGAGATGTGTTATTGTTTATATGGAAATGATATTGATAAAACGACAAATCCTCTCGAAGCAGGATTAGGTTGGATTACCAAGCTTAAAAAAGGTAAATTTATCGGTTCGGATAGTTTGCAGGCACTAAAAGAAGAAGGGATAAAGAGAAGGCTGGTGGCATTTCAAATGGAGAAAAAAGCAATACCGAGACACGGATATAAAATTCTGAGAGATGGAAATCCTATTGGAGAGGTTACAAGTGGCACATTTTCTCCGGTTCTTCAGGCAGGTATTGGACTTGGATATGTAACCACCGGAAATCATGAGGTAGGTACTAATTTGATAATCGACATCAGAGGGAGAGATCAATCGGCTCAGATCATGAAACCTCCTTTCTACACACCGTGAGAGCGATAAAAATTGGCTGCTAAAAAGAAACAAGAAAGACGGAAAGAGGTTATCGGGCTTCTTCTGATGGCGCTTGCCCTGTTGGTCGCGGCATCTATGATAAGCTACGATATGACTGAAGAGCCGAAAAATATTACAGAATTAAGAACATCGAATTATTTGGGGATCGGTGGAGTATTCATCTCTCATTACCTCATTAAAATGTTTCTCGGACTTGGTTCGTCAGTAGTACCACTCTTATTGCTGTTATGGGGATGGTGGATATTCAGTGGCAAAAAAACGGTCGCACTAACCAAGTTTACATTGTTTATATCAATCATGGCAATACTGTTTTCAACATTGATGGCGCTGATAATCGGTAAATCGTGGGCTGTTCCGGGTGTAGTGGGAGGTGTGTTAGCGGGATTTCTTTCAACATTTCTTGGAATATTCGGAGCATGGGTTTTTATCGGATTGGCACTGATCATTTTAACTACAGGGTATTTTGGCTGGAGTATTTACGGACTGACAGAAAATATCAACAAGCCGTACAGAATGTTGGTTGATCTTATAAAGGGATTAAAGAAAGACGGAAAGAGAAAAGAAAAAAAGGAAATTAAAGAAGATATTTTTATTCCTGAAGAGATTGTCGACGAAAAAGAGTGGAATCCGCCTGAGCTAATGATCGAACAGGAACTGGCGGAAACCAAACCTGAGCCGGAAAGTGAAATTCCGGAAGAAGAGATTCCGTTAACTGAAGAAGATCCTACCTCTCAGGTAACTGCCGATAAAGAGGAATCAGATCAGGAAGAATCCGGCGAGAAAAGCGAAAGCTCCGATTTTACTGTCACGGACCAAATAGTAGAAAAAGAAATTGATTACGACGCTGAGCGTGAAGAATATGCGAAGCGGGAATATAATCTTCCTTCAGTTGAATTGCTTGAATCTCCACCGAAGATAATTGAAGATCAGATCTCACGTGAAGAAATAATGAATAAAGCAAAGTTATTAGAGGAAACCCTTGAAAGTTTTAAGGTGAGTGCCAAGGTTATCGAAGTTCATCCCGGTCCGGTTATCACACGGTTTGAGCTTGAACCCGCATCCGGCGTTAAGGTCAATAAGATAGTCAGTTTATCGGATGATATAGCTCTGGCTCTTCGGGCGAAGAGAGTTAGGATCATCGCACCTATCCCCGGAAAAGCGGCAGTCGGCGTAGAAATACCAAATCAGAAAGCCGCAACGGTTTATATGAAAGCCATCATTAACTCTGAAAAATTTGCAGCATCTGATTCTCCGCTAACAATAGCACTTGGGAAAACTTCATCCGGCGAAATTATATGTGTTGATCTGGCGACAATGCCTCATTTATTGATAGCCGGATCGACCGGTTCTGGGAAAAGCGTATGTATCAATTCTATTATCACAAGTATGCTGTACAAAGCACGACCCGACGAGCTAAAATTTATATTGATAGATCCGAAGAAAATAGAACTCTCCATCTATAAGAAGCTAAAAGGATATCACCTTATGCCGATGAGGGATGTGAAAGAAAAAATCATCAATTCACCGCAACTGGCTGTTCTCGCGCTGAAAAGCGCAGAAGTGGAGATGGAAAGAAGATATGATCTTCTGGCGGATATAGGCGTAAGGGGAATCGTGGATTATAATAAAAGGGCGGAGGCATCGGGCGATTTTCCTAAAATTCCCTATATCGTAGTCGTGATCGACGAGCTTGCCGATCTGATGATCACGGCAGCAAAAGATATTGAAGAGCCTATCTCCCGATTAGCGCAAATGGCGCGGGCTGTGGGAATTCATTTGATCGTTGCCACCCAACGACCATCTGTAGATGTACTAACAGGTGTGATTAAGGCTAATTTTCCTGCACGTATGGCGTTTCAGGTAGCCAGTAAAACAGATTCGCGCACTATTATTGATATGAACGGAGCCGATAAGCTTCTTGGTAAAGGCGATATGCTATATCTTCCTTCGACAGAACCCGAAGCGATCAGAGTGCATAACTCCTTCGTCTCGCTCCCTGAAATAGAAAAAATGCTTGAGCATATTAATGAGCAGCCCAAGTACGAAGAAAAACCGCTCCCTTCGATGAAAGAAGCTCCGTTAAGGTCAGATGGTGAAGGGTACCTGGAATATTATGGAAGCGATGCTCTACTACCCGAGGCGATGCGCCTGGTCGTCACTCATCAGCAGGGATCGGTATCATTGCTGCAAAGGCGATTAAGAGTAGGATATTCTCGCGCTGCCCGGCTAATAGACGAACTTGAAAATGCCGGAGTGGTCGGCTCATTTGAGGGGAGTAAAGCGAGAGACGTTTTATGGGACGAAGCGGATCTGAAAAAAAATCTCGAAAACGAAACTAGCGAGGATGATGATTGAAACTTATTCTGAACTATAAACAAATTAGCCTTTTTCTCGCTATTGTTACCTGGTCTATATTTCCTTCGGGAGTTCAAGCCCAAACTGCTAATGAAATACTTGAAAAAATGAAAGATGCTCTAAAAA
>CBDUTM010000167.1:0-4776 GCA_965369985.1 uncultured bacterium
TTCCTCAGTGTCAACCCGGGTTAATATAATGAGGCCTAATATTATGAACACAATGAGCGAGAGAATGCTTGCGCGGGCGCTACCGGTGATCTGACCTATCAGGGCGAATGTTAGGGGTCCGATTATAGATGCAAATTTATTGCTTATGGCGAAAAAACCAAAAAATTCTGCGCTGTTCTCCTTTGGAACAAAAGATGCGAAAAGCGATCGGCTTACAGCCTGTGTTCCGCCTAAGATCAGTCCGACTACCCCTGCAAGAATCCAGAACTCGAGTGCAGTCTGAATAAAGTAGGCGTAAATTACAACTGCCGACCAGATCAGAAGTGAAACAATAATCGATTTTTTAGGACCGACATAGTCAGCCAACTTTGCAAAGAGTAATGAACCGGGGAACGCTATGAACTGAGTCATTAATAGCGCTCCGATAAGCGAACCTGAACTTAGTCCAAGCGCTTCTTTGCCGAATATTGATGCCATAACAACCACTGTTTGTACAGCGTCATTGTAAATGAGAAACGCCACGAGAAACAGTGTCAGTTGTTTGTAATTTTTTATCTCTTTAATAGTTTTTCTGATGGTATTAAAACCAATCGCCAGATAACTAACATTTTTCTGAATTTTCGATCCTTCACGCTCCCGCACGAACAAGAAAGTCGGGATAGACATAACTGCCCACCAAACTCCTACACTAATAAAGCTGATTCGGCTTCCCATCGCTTTGCTTTCCAGACCGAAACTTTCGTAATTGGTGATCATCAGTAAATTCAGCGCAAGGAGAATTCCACCTCCGATGTATCCGTAAGCGAATCCCTTTCCGGATACCCAATCAATTTCATTTTCATCAGCGATTTGAGGAAGAAATGCGTTATAAAATACATTTCCTCCTGCAAATCCGATGTTAGCCACCATGAAGAGGAACATTGCGAGCAGGTAATCTCCCTGCTCCACAAAATAAAGCAGTGCGGTAAAAAAAGCACCCGTATAACAATAGATCGCCAACAATTTTTTCTTTGACCCGGAGAAGTCGGCGATAGCTCCAAGTATCGGGGAGGAAAGCGCCACCAGCAGAAGGCTGAATGACATTGTGTACGCCCAGATAGCAGATGCCTTTAATAGAATTGAAAATCCAAGAAAATTAAAACTAGCCCCACCTTCAGGGACTATGCTTACAAAATATATCGGCAGTACTGGAGCGAGTATGGTCGTGGCATAACCTGAATTGGCAAAATCGTACATTGACCAACCGAACAGCTCTCTTTTTTTGGCTATATCCATAATAATAGTTCTATTTATTCGATTTTAAGAGTGAATGAATAGTGATTATTGTTGATAAATGTAGAGGGACAGCTTGTATGGAGCAAGGGATATTAGAAGTATCAGAATTTTCTTGCTAATACTATCTTCAATTTATTTATCTCTTTAGAAAAGGGTTTAGATGAATGGCGCTAATGCTGATCCTTCGATTAGTATTATCAAGATCCCAAACAAGAGTAAGAATGCAACAATTGGTAATATCCACCATTTTTTACTAATCTTAAAAAATTCTAAGTACTCTTTTAGTATAGATAGTTTTGACATCTCATTTTACCTTTCAATATTTGCTTTTAAACCAGTCTGTGAACGATTCAGCCAGAGTTCTGTGTCCTTCAACGGTCAGATGATCGAAAAACAGATCTTCTCCTCTTGTCATCATATAACCGGAAATAATTAGTTGGATCTATAAGCTCAATTTCTTGTTTCTCAGCAATTTTAATTAAATAATGTTTCCTTGTATCCTGCAGTTCCGATTCCTTCTTCCATTCGGTAGACCATGGGATATGAAATACGATGAATTGACGGTTTTGAGCTCTAACTTTGGATTTCCATTCGCCTATCACAGCTGATAGCAATTCTACGGCATGATATTTTACTGAATCGTGCCATCTTGACTGTTAGGTTTGAGAATCAACACATAGGAAATCTTTATCTTACGTTTGACTTGTTGTTTCAAATCGGTCGACTTTATTAACTTTAGTTTTAATGCGGTAACACCTGAAATACTTTAATTCTTCGGTCACCAGTAGAAAAATACTATTAAATAACTGAATAAAACCCGAAAAACATGACCAAAATCAAGTATATGTAATATAGAGAAGTGAGTTATTATATCGCCCACTTTTCGCATTATTTACAAATAATCAATAGGGAGGTTAGTATGAAAGGTATCACTATCAGCACGATCAGCGGATTCACTTGATAATAAGAAGATCTCTGAAGGTATGAGCCAAGAAGCCTCCTTAAGAATAATAATAATATTAACGAGGAGGTGGTCATGGGGTATATGGAATTGTATACAGGTTTAGAGAGACATTCTGATAGAATATCCAGAGGGGATAAAGATCTTAAACAGGATCTTCTCTGTCTTACGTATACCAATTATCGCAGTAAACTATCAAGAGGAACTGAGCTCACGATTGGAGAGCTGGTAAATTTCATGCAACTCAGAGCTGGCGAACTCAGAAGCTGCAAGCTTCTGCATTTCGGAAACCGAGGTCACAAAGGTTCAAAAGATGTCTACTCAAAAGTAAGATACTTCAAAGGCGATGTAAAGATATTGCATTTAGATGGTGTAGTAGGAACAGATGATCTGTTGATGGACTCATTCTATAGGAGAGCGGCACCTATGGCAGACAAGATCTCGTTTCGGATAGATTTTCAAAACTTTTTAACCAGCCTCTCCGAAAGAGACCGATCGATTCTAATCAAGAGAATGGAGGGCTATCAGCTAAAGGAAATCTCATCACTATTCGATAGCTCACCTTCAGGTATATCGAAATGTTTAAAGAGAATTGGAAAAAAGATTGCAGTCTCTTTAGATGTTCCAAAAGATCTGGCTATCTCCTTTAGGGTAGCTTAATCAAATAAACAGTTTAAAAAAGGGATAGATCCATCGTTCCTTTTTTCAATGTAAATGAAGGTTGAGAGTGGATAATTATTGCGGGTTTTATAGCCAGTTTTTAGGATGAAACTTGAAACGACTAATGAAGGTTGATCACTCATAATGGGAACTCCATAAGTACTCAACTAATTTCAGAATGATGTAATTTCTAACAACGAATGATCATTCTCCTGAAAATCTGACTGAAGAAATACGTTACGGTACATAAATTTGATCCAGAATGTTTTCGAATTACGCCAAAGCAAAAACGTAATTTTTGGATTAATCTGTTCTCAATTTCGCTTGCAAGCAAAAGAAGGATTTAGTATTTTTCGCAAGATCAGAAATTCAAAAACACGGGAGTCCTTTGCCAGATCTTTCAGTCGACAGCATCATAATCATAGCTCTCGGATTTTTCGCTTATAAAGGAATGCGGAAGGGATTGATCCTTGAAGTGTTCAAACTGATAGGTATGTTCGGCGGCTTCCTCGTTGCCGCAAAGTTTTTTAGCGCCGGTACCGGCTTATTGATGAGAGAGTTCGGTGTAGGTCCGAATGTTGGAGCAGGATTAAGTTTTATACTTATTTTTATTGCGGTAGCTGCCACAGCCCGAATTATCGCCGGAACCTTAAGAAAACTTCTGCAGATCACAATGCTCGGTTGGGTTGACAGCGGTGGCGGCGCATTGTTCGGCGGTCTGAAAGCCGCTTTCATAATTAGCTCCATGCTATTGGCGATTTCGATAATTCCGGGTGACTTCACAAAAAGTATTGAGAAAAAATCCAAATTTTATGGTCCCATGAAAGGGATCGCTCCTATGGTCTATGACTGGATTTTCGGTATATTCCCTGATGCGCTTTCCTTCCAGGATAAAATAGGTAAAACAATTCAGGATTACGGGGGCAAGATGACAGGCGGGTCGGGATTGCCGGATATGATGCCTGATCTGAAAGACCTGGATAAGATCAAGGATATGGGGGATATTGATTTACAAGGAACAAAACAAAAGAAAAAGATAGATGATCTTTTGAAAAAATATGGTAAGAAATGAAGTCTACTCAATAGCAGTTCTGGAAAGCTTAGACTTTCCCGTAATAAAAGAACTCCTCTCCGGCTCAACACATTCAGAAGCAACTCGAAAACTTATTGACGAGTTACTTCCTATAGCTAATTCAAAAGAGATTGAATATCAGCTTCGATTGGTCACGGAAATGCGGCAGATCCTCGATGATGGCGAACAGTTTCCGATAGATTCTTTCGAGAGTGTTGATAACGAGATCACCGTTCTGAATAAAGAGGGCGCATTTCTTCAGCCCACCGGATTAGCTAATTTGGGAATTATCCTTGTCGATTCACGAATAATTAAATCTTTTTTGAAAAATCGAATCGAAAAGCAGCCCGAACTATACGCCTTATCTGACGATCTTATTTCTCTTCCCAATCTTGAAAAAAAGGTGAGTAAAACTGTGGGAGCCGACGGTGAAATTCTTGACAGCGCAAGTCCGGCGCTCAGGAAAATTCGCAAATCAATTTCAAATGCTGAAAGCCGAATGAGAAAAAGACTCGATGAGATGATGGGACGATTGGTGAAGGAGGGCATCGCCCGGGAAGGGAACCCCACTATCCGAAACGGCAGGTTTGTCATTCCGGTTAAGGTGGGGTATAAGAGGCAGATTCATGGAATTATTCACGATAGTTCAGCAAGTGGGACTACGGTTTTCATCGAGCCGATGGAAGTTATCGAAATAAGCAATGAAGTGCAGGAACTTCGAAACGAAGAATCGAGAGAAATTGAAAAGATATTGAAAGAGCTGACCGCGGATTTTGTTCCCCATGCGAACGATATTTCAAAATCATTT
>CBDUTM010000168.1:0-4765 GCA_965369985.1 uncultured bacterium
GTTGCATTTCGTTAAGCATTTTTGTAGCTCGCAAACTCTTGATCTCATCCTTTAATGATAATCCGTAACCGCTTTTAGCTTCGACAGTTGTGGTGCCGTGTTCCAGCATTGTTTTCAAATGCGGTAGAGCGTTTTTCACCAGCATATCCTCGTCCGCTTCCCGCAACATTCGGACGCTTTTTCTGATCCCCCCGCCTGCTTCTGCTATCTCCATATAAGGCACGCCTTGATTCCTTTTTTCAAATTCGTCTTCGCGGGTGCCGTGGAAGATCAGATGCGTGTGTGGATCAACAAGCCCTGCCGTAACGAGAGAACCGTTGGCGTCCACCACCTCGATTTCTCCGCTCGAATCGGTAGTTCCGCTCTTCCCTACTGAAGTTATTTTCCCATCAGAAACAGCTACTTCCATTTCATTTTGAGTTTCAAGCGAACCGTTTGCGTCAGCGGTCAGCAGTTCCCCGATATTTCTGATAATTAGATCGTTCATTTTTCTCCCAATACCGTGTTCAGCAGCTCTATCTCATCGGTTATGATCCCATCCACGCCAAACTCGATGCACTTCTCCATCTTAGATCGATCATTAACATTCCATACCATCACTTTTTTCTTTTCATCTTTCGCTAAGGTCATCAATCGTGAATTGAGAAGACTCAAGCTAGGATGCCATTGTTGGAATCCGCCGTTATTCGCTTCCGCTTTTACGATCGATAGCCGGCGATAGATCGACTTGAAAAGATATGCGGTGTGATATCCATGAGAGCCTTCGTTGATTCCGCCTAATATTTCCGGGTCGAAAGAGGACAAAACGGTTGATTCATGCGGCTTGCATTGATGCAGATCCTTAGTGACGTTTTTCACTATTCTCCGTGTGTCACCGGGTTTCAGCTCCACATAAAGCTCTTTTTTATCATTGACCAACTCTATCGCTTCCATAAGTGTCGGTATTGTCCCTTCTGTTTTTTCATCCTCAGAGATGACTTTCAGTGATTTTATCTCAGCCGCCGTCATGTTTTCCACTCGATCCCAATGACCTGTCAATCTATGCAACCGGCTGTCATGGATGACCATCGGTATTCCATCGGATGAGAGCCGAACATCTATTTCAATAGCGTCCGCATCGGCCTGAACGGCATCTTTCAACGCTTCTAAAGTATTTTCGGGATGCTTTCCCGTGTTCGCTCTGTGAATAATTCGTTTCATATTTTGGTTCTCTCCCCCAAGGAGAAATCATACACACCCCGTCTCAACTGCCGTTGAGCCACCCCTCCTTTCAAAGGAGGGACAAAGGGGTGGTTCTCCTTTTTTTTAGCAGTCAGGGCAAGCCCTAACCCGCACATTATCTACCCATCGGAATCTTTATACCCTTTTTTTCCGCCACCTCAACAGCTTTATCATAGCCCGCATCGAAATGCCGCGCAACTCCAATCCCGGGATCATTTGTCAGAACCCGCTCTATCCTCTCTGCCATCTCGGCTGTCCCGTCAGCAACGATCACCATTCCCGCGTGGATTGCCAATCCCATCCCCACTCCGCCACCGTGATGAACAGAAACCCAGCTTGCCCCGGAGACAGCATTCAGAAGCCCGTTAAGGATCGGCCAGTCCGCAACCGCATCGGAGCCGTCTTTCATATTTTCAGTCTCCCTGTTAGGGGATGCCACCGAACCTGTGTCCAGATGGTCCCGCCCGATGACTATAGGGGCTGATATCTCGCCGGATGCCACCGCATCGTTGATCGCCGCACCGAACTTCGCTCTGTCGCCGTAGCCGAGCCAGCAAATGCGCGCCGGAAGCCCCTGAAATTGCACTTTTTCTTTCGCCAGTTTGATCCATCTTGCCAGAGCTTCGTCCTCCGGAAAAAGTTTCAGGACAATATTGTCCGTGACTTCGATATCCTTAGGATCGCCGGAGAGCGCTACCCACCTGAACGGTCCTTTCCCCTCGCAAAATAGCGGCCGGATATATTCCGGTACGAACCCGGGAAAATCAAATGCGTTTTCTACGCCCGCCGATTTCGCCTGACCTCGCAAATTGTTGCCGTAATCGAAAGTTATCGCCCCGCGTTGCTGCAGTTCCAGCATCGCTCTAACATGTTCTGCCATTGTATCATAGGACGATTCAATATAAAAATTCGGGTCGCTGTTCCGGAGGCTCATTGCATCTTCGTAGGGCATTCCGGACGGAACATATCCGTTGAGTTCATCATGAGCGGAAGTCTGGTCGGTAAGAATATCAGGAGTGATATCCCGTTCGATAAATTCGATGCAGAGGTCTGAAGCGTTCGCCAGAATCCCGATCGATTTCGCTTCTCCGTTCTCTTTCGCTTTCAGGGCAATTTCGATTCCCTCAGCTGAATCTTCAGTCATCAGATCGAGATAACCCGAGTCAAGTCGCCGCTGAATCCGCTCACGCTCAACTTCGGCGATCACGGCAACTCCCTCATTCATCGTCACCGCAAGCGGCTGAGCTCCGCCCATTCCACCTAACCCGCCTGTCAGAGTTATAGTCCCTTTCAAGCTTCCGCCGAAGTGCCGCTTCGCCACTTCCGCCAACGTTTCGTACGTCCCCTGCAATATCCCCTGTGTTCCGATGTATATCCACGAACCAGCTGTCATCTGTCCGTACATCATCAGTCCACGCTCTTCCAATTCACGGAAATGCTCCCAGTTCGCCCAATCGGGAACAAGCATCGAATTGCTTATGATAACCCTCGGCGCGTATTCGTGAGTGCGGAATACTCCCACAGGTTTGCCGGATTGGATCAGCATCGTCTCATCGTTCTCGAGTTCCTTCAGAGTTCGGATTATAGCGTCATACGCCTCCCAATTTCGGGCTGCCTTTCCTGTTCCGCCGTAGACGATGAGCTCCTGAGGTTTCTCCGCGACTTCCGGATCGAGATTGTTCATAAGCATTCGCATCGCAGCCTCCTGATGCCATCCCTTGCAGGTCAGCCCGGAGCCGCGGGGCGCTTTTATCTCGCTATGCCCACTCATTTGCGTCCATTCCAATAATTATTCAGATCAAGAACAACGTTTCCCCATTTTTTATATTCGGGAGAATGGCTGAAAAATATCACCTGATGTTCCTTGCTTATCTCCGTCAAAATCTTCTTGGATATCTTCAGCCGCTCGCTGTCGAAATGAACGAACGGGTCATCAAGAACTATAGGGAGCGAAACTTCCTGCGACATCAATTCAGCAAGCGCTAGTCTCATAGCAAAATAAAGCTGATCTCTCGCTCCTGTGCTCAAAACTTCAATTTCGACGGACTTCCCTTCTTTCGTGCGTATTTGCGGCTCCCAATTATCATCAAGCTCTACACTGCTGTAGCGTTCCTCACTGAACCTGCTGAACCACTCCGAAATCCGCTCGCTGAGCCGTTCGTGATGAGTTTCCTGAAACTCCTCAACCGCTTCTTCCAACGTACTCACAGCTAATTTCAATGCATCAGCCACTATTCGCATTTCTTCTATCTCTTCTTCGAGTTCCGCCAACTCTCTGCTGAGAAGGTCCACATTTCCCACTCCGCGTCCGCGACGTTCCGCAAGTTCAGTATCAATACCGTGACTCGTTTCTTTCAGCGATTCTTTTTCCTCCGACAGCGTTTTTACTTTTGTCTTTTGCTCGGCTTCCAATGCCTTGCACTCGGCTAATTTTCTGTCGGCTTTTATGAGCTCGGATATCTTGTTCTCCATCTCATCCATTTCAGCCACCCGCATTCGAATAGATTGAAGAAGTTTTTTCGA
Organism: uncultured bacterium; assembly: GCA_965369985.1. Lineage (GTDB taxonomy): Bacteria > Fidelibacterota > SORT01 > SORT01 > SORT01 > JACZTG01. Next base: position 3,745 of record CBDUTM010000168.1, read on the forward strand.
TTCTTTTTCCAGCTCTTCTCTGTTATTACCGTCTCCGATGAATTCCAATATCGTCTTTGCCTGAGTGTCCCTGTCATCCATCTCTTTAATTTCTTTTTGAAGAGCTTCGATGTCATATTTCTCCAAAAGAGGCGCATACTTTTCTTTTATTGCACTGCTGCTTTGCTCGAGATTTTCCAGCTCTTCCAGTCTTATACTGATTCGCGCTGAATGTTCATCAGCAGTTTTAAACCGCCATCTGTCTACGATGATAAAAACTATTGTTCCGAAAAATACACTGACCAGCGAAGACATTTGTACTGAGTTTGTCGATAGCCAGGCTAATATGAAACTCAATGTAATGGTCGTTAAAACGGCTGCTGTTTTCCACACTCCCGGAATCGATCTTGGAGCGCTGCTCCCGGACTTGCTCCTCAAGTTTTCGAGTTTGTCGGAAAGTTCTTTTTTCTTCTCTTCATTGCTTTTATATTGCGAAAGTTCTTCTTTAACTCGCCCGCCGTTCTGCCTGATACTAAGAGCAATATCAAGATTTTGCAAAGCCTTTATTTCTTCTAATTTCTTTTCCTGCTTATTGATGGCCAATAGCTCTTCAGCAAGTTTTTCTTCCCGTTCCACTGCGCTGTCATGCTCTTTCAGTGACTCGATATATTTCCCAAGATCAGCGAGTTTTTCTTCTTCTTTTTTGAGGTTTTTTTCCATCTTGGATGACTTACTTTTAAGTTCTTTCAGCTCTTCTTCTTTGTCGCCGCCTGCCTCGCGGGCAGTGAGCGCGGCATCCAAATCCTCCCTAATATCATCAAGTTGGTTTTCTAATATTTCAAGGCTGCCTTCTTTTCTTTTATTCATCCAATCCACATCACGAGTCAGAGATTCTGCCTCTTTTTTCAGTTTCTTATTTGCCTTCAGAAAATCGCCGGAGCCGATTCCCGAGATCACCTCACGTATCTTTCCATCGATCTTCGTTTCGACAGCATTCTGATTTATGAAGGTCAGCGATTCAAGGATTTCTCTACTCGTCAGA
>CBDUTM010000169.1:0-4759 GCA_965369985.1 uncultured bacterium
TGCGCACGCGATTGCGGATCGGTGGCAAGGACCGCAGATAGTCGGCGATGGCCCTCCGACCGCGAAGTGTTTCGACTACGTCTTGAGACGTGTATTCGGCGTTCGGCGCCAAGCCCGAGACGATTAGCTCGGGGTCCAGCGTGTTCCATGCAGCGGCGAACTGCTTCTTCTTCCGTCATCCCTCTTTTATGTATCTTTTGATCTATGATAGCGTTGGTCAATACTCTAAGCCGCCATTTGAGCTGAACAAGTTTCATCCGCGGATCATTGTTCCCATATCCCTCGTCCACCATCATCTGTTCAGCGTAATGAGCCCAGCCTTCAACGAATGTGCCGCTATAAAAGACGCTGCGGACTATTGAAGGATATCGATTTGAGTAGTAAAGCTGTACATAATGACCCGGAATAGCTTCGTGGATGGAAAGGATCTGCACGGAGAGGTTATTGTATTCCCTCAGAAAACTCTCAGATTGTTCGTCCGACCATTCGTCGGGGATTGGAGAAACATCATAAAATGTTTTCAACTTTTCCTCAAGTGGACCGGGGTTTTCTAGAAAGGCGAATGCGAAACCACGCATAAACTCCGGCATCTCCCGAATTTCCAATGGTTGAGTGTCATCAAGAGTGATGAGGTCGTGTGATCGGACAAAATCGGTTAAATTTTCAATAAAGCGACGAGCATTTTCAACTACAAACTCCCTTCCGGAATGATCAGTGGCTATCTCATCAAGCAGAAATTTAACGATCTGAAGTTTTTCGCTGTGGCTACTTGCCTCCGTTTGGGGTTTTCTTGCAAGGTTTTTATAAAGGGGAAGCGCCAGAATATACATTTCCTCCTGCACGCTCTTGAGGTCTTGCTCTGCTCTTTGAAGGATTTCGTCAGGATCATATGGTGTGTCCAATAACAATTCGAATTTTTTATCAAACATTTCAGCGCCTATTCTATAATCCATCGAAGATCTTGGAAGAAGATCTTGTTTTAACCAATCACCAAAATCCTGAACAGATTCAATGGCGTTCAACGCTGATTGACGAATACTCTCAAGGCTGTCTTCCGGAAGATCAACAATGTAATCATACATTCCCTTTTCGAGAAGAGAACGAATGCCATTATTTTGTCGAATAGCAGTTTCGGTATAAATTTTTGGCGCAGTCCTTAACATGATCTTAGCATCTTCTAAATATCGTGGAATAAGGGCGAGCCTGTTTTGTAAACTTGCTATTCTCTCCTCTTGAGGAGCAAAGTCCTGGCTGATGAGAGTCATAATTGCCGAGCCGACCGATTGAACATAATTAACCGGATTCCATTCATATGATTTTACCTGAGTGAGCATAAATAGCTCCTCATCTATCACGCCGGCAAGAATCTTGTAATCGATTTTATTTTCGATAGAAAACTTATCAGGATGAAAATTGCTAAGCCGTAACTGAAATTTTTCCAATGCGGCTATGTTTTTTGCAATCGACTCAAGGGAAACTTCATTCATTCTGCTGTCATAGTCATGATTTCCGATCCAGGTTGCTGTTATCGGATAGGTGGAATAATACCAATCGAGAAAATCATTTGAAAATTGTTCAAGTTCGATAGCTGTGCTGTCGGAACAAGCCGTTAACGATATGGCTGCAAACAAAAGTAAAAATAATCGTTTCAAATTAAGCTCTCATATTGAGAATAATATTAATGAAAAAAATTACCCTACAAAATTAAATCAATCGAACAGATAAGCAAGGAAAAGAATGCGTGAAGGAGGAGGATGTATTAAATTAATGTGATATTATAGATACAAGATCAGGCCGTCTCGGCTTCAGTTTCCTCTCCGTTGGTATGAACATTATCCTTTATCCATTCCGTAGTTACGCTCTTAGGTCTTTCGAGCGGAAGCCCGAGCGCTCTCGACCAAATTGAAGATGCAAGAACACCCATTGCTCTTGATACACCGAACATGACCGTATAATAATCGTATTCTTTTACACCGTAATGCCATTGCAAACATCCAGAATGGGCATCAACATTAGGCCAGGGGTTCTTTGCTTTGCCGTGCTCCCTAAGTGCATCCGGGACTACTTCATAGACTAAGCTGACAATTTGGAATAGTTCGTCATCCGGTAGATGTCGCAGAGCGAATTCGCGCTGAGCTGTATAACGAGGATCTGTTTTTCTTAATACCGCATGACCATAACCCGGTATAACCTGACCATTATTAAGTGTTTCCCAGACAAATTTTGTTAATTGCTCTTTCGAGGGTACCCCACCTCCAAGTGATTTCTGTAATTGTTGAATCCAGATAAGCACTTCCTGATTTGCCAATCCATGCAGGGGACCAGCAAGAGCATCAATTGCCCCTGAGAGACTGTAATATGCGTCCGAAAGTGTCGAACCCACTAAATGTGCAGAATGCGCGGAAGCGTTGCCGCCTTCGTGATCGGCATGAATTGTAAGATATAATCTCATCAGTTCTTTATATTCAGGAGCTTCAATTCCCATCATATGGGCATAGTTAGCCGCCCAGTCAAGATTTTCGTCGGCACGAATTCTGACACCATCCTTAAAAGAACGGCGATAAATATATGCTGCGATGGTCGGAAGTTTACCGAGCAGATTCATTGTATCCTCATATTGAGCATCCCAATAATCTTCTTTCTGCATTCCCTCATGATATCGTTTTGAGAAAATTGACTCAGGCTGAAGCGCTAAAATTCCTATGGATAGCTGTGTCATAGGATGAGTATCCTTTGGAAGACCATCAATTACGTCAAACAAATATTTAGGAACTTCTCGCCTCTTCATCCATTCAATATCAACATCTTTAGCATCTTCTTCAGTTGGCAGATCGCCTGTGAGTAATAAATAAAACAACCCTTCAGGAAGAGGCTCTTCTCCTCCGGCTGCTTTTGGAAGAAGTTTTCTCAAGTTGGGGATCGTACAGCCTCTAAACCTTATCCCCTCTTCAGGATCAAGGGCAGATGGTTCCCAGACCATACATTTTATTCCTCTCATCCCTCCAAAGGCTTGAGACACTGTAACATCGCCAATTTTATTATTACCATACTCTTTGATGAGCTTTTTTACTTCCTTCCGTTTAGGCTCGATCTTTGAAAAGAGTTTTTCCTTTAACGTGGACATCAATTCCTCCAAAACAACGATAATTGAATTCTTTACTGATTATACTTCAAAACCCTGATTTAGTTTCGAATTCAAACCGATAATTACTAATTTTTCCCTTACTCTTAATATTCAGCGCAAGTAAGGACATTATTTCACTCCCCCGACATGAGGTTGCACCTCTTGGGACTAAGTTAACCAAGTTTCATACTTTAATCAATAGGTGAGCGGAAATAAATGATAATAATTTAGATATAAAAAGATACTGAAGACGCTGCTGCTTTAGTAACGTTCATCCTCCCAGTAACTTTTTTGTTCATCTATCATTCGTGAAATTAATCGAGCGATCTTCCGCTTATCGGATGACAGTCGAATGGTCACTTCTTCATCCAAACTTGAACATTTTTTCATGATCATTTCGAGTTCTTCAAGTTCATCTTTTTCAAGTTCGATACTAAGTTTAGCTCTCATAAGAATATTATCCTCTTCTTTATTTACTTACAAATTCATTGTCTTCTATAAAAAACCGCCACTCGAGGTCGGTGGCTTTAGAGATGCCTATTCGTGTGCTACTGGCTATTACAGGATCAAAATTTCTTTCATAAAGAGATATAGATTCACCGATCATCTGATTGTTTTGGGCAGAATCGATTCGGAATGCCTGACAAAGCTTACCGGGACCATTAGTGAGATTTTTCAATTTTTCAGTCTTACGGCGTTCTTTCATAATTTCGATCCCTTCAGTTGGTTCCAACGCTCTTATCAGAACTGCCCCGATACCTTCTTTTTCTGTGGTATAGTTTAGGAGGTGATACATTCCATAGTTCAGATAGATGTAAACTTGTCCGTAGCTGTTTGCAAGCGCCTTGCCTGCGATCCTGCGAGTCTTGAAGTGAGAAGCGTCATCGGTTTTGTATGCTTCGGTTTCGACTATGATTCCCCGGCAGTCTCCGAAAGCGAGTTCTACACCAAGAAGATTTTTAGCGATTTCGATAGTCTCGCCTGCAAAGAAATCTCTATTTAATTTGTTCATGCAAGAAGGCGTCCGCCTTCAACAGGAATTAGTGCACCTGTGATGAAATCAGAGCCTTCTATGAGAAACTGAACAGTCGCAGCTATATCATCGGGAGAGCCGATTCGTTTGACAAGGGTGGAGTCAGCGATTTTTTTTGTTTTCTCTTCTGAATAGCCTTCAGGAAGTAAGATCGGACCGGGCAATATACAGTTTACCTGTATAGTCGGCGCTAACTCTACAGCGAGAACTTTGGTCATCGTCATAATGCCGCCCTTAGCGACAAAATACGGTAGGAAATTTTTATAGGGGCGATTCGCAGCCCAATCGCCGAACGTAATAATTTTACCGCCGCCTTGCTTCAGCATTATTTCTGAAGCGGCTTTGGCACACAACCACGTTCCTTTTAAGTCAACTGACATCTGGAGGTCCCAATTTTCTTCTGTGATCTCGCTATATGGGGTGGGTTGGAAATATGATGCCATTGTAACCAACACATCCAACGAACCAAATTCGTTTATAACCGTTTCGATCATACTATTTACTTCATCGGATTTAGAAATATCAGCTTTCACAGATATCGCTTTTGTACCATTGGATTTAAGTTCGTTCACGAGTGATTCAGCTTCTGAAGCGGAGCTGTT
>CBDUTM010000170.1:0-4746 GCA_965369985.1 uncultured bacterium
CTCCCTCCAATTGCTATTTGGTCAATTCCTGTCCATTGTGTTACGTTATGGGTGAAGAGATATGGCATAAAGGTCAGGGTACCGCGATAAATGAATCCAAAAATTACTGTAGCCGAAAACAATATGATCAATTCACGGAATTTAGTTTTTACTTCTTCACTTTTTCGCTGACTATCTTCTATCGTGCGTTCGGAAACAGGTCGAATCAAAAAGTATGTCGCTGCGATCAGTGAAATTAGCCCAAATAGAAGATAAGCATCACGCCAATCGCCAATACTCGAAATAATTCCCGCCACAAAAGGGGCACCCGCTAATCCGATATTTCCGAATATGCCATGATATCCGAGAGCCCGAGGTCTGTTTCTAATTCTTCTTGAAATAAGCGCTAGACCTGCAGGGTGATATATGCTTGTGAACGCGCCAAGCAATACTAAGCCTGTCGCAAGTTCCAAATAGCTTTTGCTATATCCGATGAAAATCGCCGATAGACCGGAGCCGAGCAGGCATATCACGATTAATCCTCTTGAACCAAAATGATCGGTGAGCCATCCGGCGGGAAGCGCTCCCAACCCGAACATCAGATATGAAAACGTTACGAGAAATCCGCCCTCTGTACTCGTTAAATCAAATTCATTCATGATGGGGATCAAAACGGCCGGAAAAATTAGCATAAATGAATGAACAAGCGCATGCGCCGTAGATGCGAATGCCATTGTTTTTCGTTCATCCGAATTTAATTTTTTATCTTCCATCTTTGTTCTCATCTTTTCTTAAAATAAAACGCCGCCTGATTTTTATCTGAGGCGGCGAATACTCACTGAAATATTTGTTTCGTGAATCTTATTTAACGAGGTTTTAGTGGTCCCTTTTTTCCGTGATTCGAGCTGCTCTTCCTTTAAGCTTCCTGAAATAGGATATATTCGCTCTACGTACTCTTCCGCTTTTAATTTTCTTGATTCCGGTAACGCTTGGAGAATGCAGCGGGAATATCCGTTCCACACCTACCCCGCCGGATACCTTCCTGATCGTAAATGTTTTGTTTAATCCCTCGCCGCGAACCTGCATTACAACCCCTTCAAACATCTGAGTTCTTTCTTTCCCGCCTTCACGAATTCTAACGGCAATCTCTAATGTATCACCGGCTCTAAAGTCGGTAATTTTATCTTTCAACTGAGCTTTGCCAAACTCTTGTACTTTATTCATTTCGAAAATCTCCGATTATTAAATCTAATTAGTTTAATTTGTCCTGCAGAAGATCGCTCCTCCGCTCTTGAGTTCTTTTAAGTCTTTGTTCTGCTTTCCAAGAACGAATTTTTTCATGATCGCCGGAAAGCAAGATTTCGGGTACTTCCATCCCCCTGAAATTCGATGGACGAGTATAATGAGGCTCATCTAAAAGTGGGTGAGTGAATGAGTCGGTTGCCGCTGATTCAGGGTCATTGATCGCACCTTCAAGCAACCTGACGATCGAATCGCATATAGCCAGAGAAGGTATCTCTCCACCTGATAATACATAGTCGCCTATGGATATTTCGTCGCTGACCAGAGAATCAACCACCCTCTCGTCCACTCCTTTATAATGACCGCAGATAAACACTATCTCTTTCTCTTTGGATAATTCATTAGCCGTATTCTGTGTAAATTGTTTGCCTGACGGTGATGGAAGTATCACTCTCAGTCCTTCAGGCTTTTCCCCAAACGAATCCTCAAATGCTTTAAAGATCGGACCGGGTGTCAGTACCATTCCGGGGCCGCCGCTAAAAGGATAGTCATCTACTTTTTTATGCGGGCCTTCTCCAAAATCGCGAAGATTTATGATATTATACTTAACGATATTATTCGTTTCTGCGCGACCGAGTATACTCGCCGAGAGAGCACCTTCCAATATTTCAGGGAACGGGGTTATGAAGGAAATTCGCATCTTAATCAGATAGTCCGTCTATAATGGATATCATAACTGTACCCGTATTCAGATTGACCTCACGCACGTATTCCTGAACGGCTGGCACAAGAATCTCTTTTGTGTCGTTAGAAATAACGTAGACATCGTGAGCCGGATAATTTAAAACATCCCGTATTGTTCCGAGTCTGGTACCTGCGGTGTCAACTACGTTCATCCCTATAAGGTCATCAATAAAATATTCATCTTCTTCTGTTTTATAGGCAGCGCCTTCAGGAATAAATATTTTTGCTCCTTTGAGCGACTCCGCTTTATTTCTATCATCTACGTTATGCAATTTGAGAATAAATTTTGAACCGTCCCATTTAGTCCTCTGAACAGTGTATAGAATTTTGGGTAATCCGTCAAATCTCAAATATAGACTTTCCAGTCCGGCAAGATGCGCAGGATGAGCGGTAAGCAGATTTACCAATAGTTCTCCCTTGAGACCTCTTGCTGCTTTGATAGACCCAACAAAGCTATAATCATCTTCCTGGTTCCGGTTACTCTTATCGCTCACTCTCTTAGTCACTGAGATTATTACTCCTCACTGTCATCGCTTTTCTTTGACTTTTTTGCCTTGGGCTTTGCCGGTTTCTTGGCTGGAGCTTTTTTCTTCTTTTCCGGTTTTTTATCAGCTTTTTCCTCTTTTTTGGCAGCTTTCTTTTTCGGCTTATCGTCTGCTTTTTTCTTAGCGGGTTTCTTTTTCGCTTTCTCTTCCTCCGCTGGCTTTTCAGCCTCAGCGGGAGCTTCTTCGGTAGGTGTTTCTTCTGCTTTTACTTCTTCTGCAGGTTCCTCAGCTTTTTCTTCCGCAGCTGGCTTTTCAGCCTCAGCAGGAGCCTCTTCTGCATGTGCTTCTTCTGCTTTTACATCTTCTGCAGGTTCTTCAGATTTCTCTTCCTCTGTCGGCTTTTCAGCCTCAGCGGGAGCCTCTTCTGCAGGCGCTTCTTCTGTTTTTACCTCCTCGGCAGCGTCTTCAGCAACCGGTTCTTCCGCTTTCTCTTCGGTGACTTCTTCCGCAACCGGTTCTTCAGCTTTCTCTTCGGTGACGGCTTCTTCTGCTTTTACATCTTCAGCAGCTTCTTCAGCTTTTTCTTCCGCAGCCGGTTTTTCAGCCTCAGCCGGAGCCTCTTCTGCAGGTGCTTCTTCTGCTTTTACATCTTTTGCAGGTTCTTCAGCTTTCTCTTCCTCTGCCGGCTTTTCAGCCTCAGCGGGAGCTTCTTCGGTGGCTGCCGGCGCATCTGCCGTTGTATCAGCCACTGCAGCTGTTTCATCTACAGTTTCGACCGCATCCGCTTCCATCTTCGCTTTTTTCTTTTTGGTTTTTCTTTTTCTTTCAGATTTTTTCTTTTGACGTAATTCATAAGACATCGCCCACTTCTGCATTTCTTCATCTATTTTTGCTTCGGGAGTATCTTTTTTTATCAATTCGTATTTTAGAAGGAGTCCCTTATTTTTCAGCACGCCACGGAATGCTTCTGACATTTCCGCGCCGTTATCCAACCAAAAGAATACTCTCTCTTCATTTACTACTGCTGTGGGTGGGTTCATTCGTGGATTGAAATGTCCCACAGTTTCTAAAAATCTTCCATCACGCGGAAATCTTGCGTCAGCGGCCACTAAACGATAGTGAACCTGTTTCTTTTTTCCTGTTCTTCTTAATCGCAACCTTACTGCCAAGTTATATCCTCCTTTTGAGGGGTTTACCCTGTAAACATTGTAGGTCCGGGGATGCTCATTCCTTTACGCATCTTACCTGAACCGAACATTTTCATCATTTTTTTCATTTGACTGAATTGGTTAAGCACTTTATTTACTTCATTCACCGAAGTACCGCTCCCCGTCGAAATTCTTTTGCGACGGCTGCCGTCCAATATTCCCGGATTATTGCGTTCTTCAGGAGTCATTGATTGAATTATAGCCTCTGTTTTCGTTAAGGCGCTATCGTCCAAATTGATTCCTTTCAGTTTGCCACCCATTCCGGGCATCATTCCGATAATATCTTCTATCGACCCCATTTTCTTTATGCTGCCAAGCTGTTCAAGAAAGTCTTCCAAAGTGAAAGTCTGTTTTAATATTTTTTCTTCTATTTTTTTGGCGCTTTCTTCATCGATCACAGTCTGCGCTTTCTCAACAAGGGTTACGACATCACCCATCCCAAGGATTCTCCCCGCCATCCTGTCAGGATGAAATAATTCAAGAGCATCAAGTGATTCTCCGATACTTGCGTAATAAATCGGCTTCCCCGTTGCTGCAAGAATTGACAGAGCCGCTCCTCCACGGGCGTCACCGTCCATCTTTGTTAGCACAACGCCGGTGTAATCAACTTGATCGGCAAATTCGCTCGCTGCATTTACGGCATCCTGCCCGCTCATTCCATCAGCAACAAATAAAATAAGTTCCGGATTCACATTATCTTTTATCTGCTTTAGCTCTTCCATCATTTGATCATCAATCTGAAGTCTTCCCGCCGTATCTATGATAACCACATCTTGGTTGTTTTTCTTAGCAAGCTTTACGGCATCTTTAGAAAGTTTTATAGGTGAATCATCTTTTTGGGAATGAACTTCGACGCCGATTTTTGAGGCTAATTGTTTCAACTGTTCAATTGCGGCGGGTCTTTGAACATCGGCAGCAACCAATACAGGTGTTTTCCCGGATTCTTTGAGTCGTTTAGCATATTTTGCAGAAAATGTTGTTTTTCCAGACCCTTGCAAACCAACTATCAATACCACGCTTGGATCTCTCAGGGTTAATTCGGGCTCCTTGATAGAAGTTCCACCCATAAGATCAACCAATTCGTCATG
>CBDUTM010000171.1:0-4701 GCA_965369985.1 uncultured bacterium
TGTTGATCGTATGGAACGCGTTGCAAAAGGTGTGTTTAGAGAAGATCTCTTTTACAGGTTGAACGTAATTGCCATAAATCTTCCAAGTCTTGATGAGCGTTCAGGAGATATTCCGTCGCTTGCAATTTTCTTCGCTAAGAGATATGCTCACTCGATGAAGAAGGTTATCAGATCAATTTCTGAAAATGCGTTAGAGATGCTAAATTCATATAGTTATCAAGGAAACGTCAGAGAATTGAAAAACATCATCGAAAGAGCTGTTGTGGCTTCCCGAGGTGACACTCTTACTCAGAAAGATCTTTCCTTCATCAACGTTACTGATAACGAGGATTTAGCCGGAGATGCACAAAAAGAAACCCCGGAAGAAAGAAGAGATCAGGCTGTAAAATCGTTCGATAAGACCTATATCGAAGACATCCTACAAAAGACGAGCGGGAACATATCAAAAACCGCCGAGCTATCAGGAATAAGTCGCCCGACGCTCTATCGCTTAATAAAAGAATATGGAATAAATTTAGACAGTTTCAGATAGCAATCTTCACTGATTATATTCCACGAACATCTGTATTAAGAACTTTACAACTGTGTAACAATTCCAAGAATTTCCTAACAATTTTACTGCAATTAGATTTCGCTTAACTCTTTGTTTTATAATAGTTAATCACCTTTTATTCGTGCCTGTTTTCTAATTGGCACGCAATTCGCTTTACTTTGGACCAGAAAGGATAGAGATGATACTAATTATAGACGACAACAGACTATTACTGAAAACATACGACCGAGTATTGTCAAAAATAAGTGCTGTGACCATAAGTGAAGGTAGTGAAGCCTCCAGAGTAATAAAGAAATCTGACGATATCAGTTTAGTCCTTATGGAAACAGAATATACTCTAGCTGAGCTGGACGATATTCTCGATTCGATCAGAGAGCGCTATCCGAAAATACCGATTATTTTCGTATCAAACAACGAGCAGAGTTTCAAAAAAGAATTTGTTAACTGGGGAATATCACATTTCCTTGTTAAACCTGTGGATTTAATCGTATTAGAAACGACCATTAATCATCTATTGATAAATCAAGGGGGTGTTCATGTTTAAGGGCACAATATACAGATTACATATATATTTGGCTATTATCACTGTAGTCAGTGTCTTTCTACCGAAATCAGCACAGGGGATTCCAGCTTTCGCACGAAAGTATCAGACATCATGCGTTACATGCCATGTTGGCTTCCCAAAACTCACACCATTCGGGGAGGCATTTAGAATCAACGGATTCAGATGGATAAGAAATGAAGAAGAAATGACCAAAGAAGAACCTGTGAAATTAGGCTCTGATGCTTACAAACGGGTATTTCCTAATTCTGTTTGGCCGAGTGAAATGCCGGGAACATCTCCTGTATCATTTAGAGCAAAAACCGGATTTAAATTCAATCCTGAAGATGAGATTACTTCTACGTTTATGCTGCCGACATTACAGATCATGACAGGTGGAACCTTCGATGAAAACATAAGTTTTTTTGCGGGTGCTCATCTATTTGAAGAAAATCAAACCGGGTCGATCGATCGTTTCTATATAAGATTCTCAAACCTTCTGGCTAATTATATCCCGGAAAATATTCTTAATATAAGATATGGACAGTTCATTCCTGATATCGTTCCATTCGCTTCAAATCACCGCGGAACAACACTAGCTGCTTACGCATTCAACACATTTGGTCCCGGTCAGACATCATTTGCTACCGGTCATGCCCATGGAGGATCTTTCGGGTTGGAGGCGTTTCAGATAGGAATTGAAGCTTCTGGCCTTTTAAATCCACGATTACGTTATACTCTCGGATTAGTCAACGGTAACGGTTTAGGTCTCTCGGAGGAGGAAGAAGCAACCGATGAACATGCCCATGAAACTGAAGGCGAAGATCCTTCCGGTGTTGGAGACAATAATTCTTCGAAAGATATCTATGGAAGGGTCTCTTTCAAAATAGGCGGTCTCAACTTTGAAGGTACAGGGAGCGGGTCGGCATCTAAGAACAATTGGGTCGATAATTCCCTAATGATCGGGTTGTTCGTATATAATGGAAGTCCAGCCACGGATGGCACTGATCTCGGCTTACGCCGTATCGGAATCGATTTCAGTTTAGGTTTCAGAGACTTCCTTTTGTATGGAGGATTTATAAGCGGTTACGATGAAATGTTGATGAATGGAGCCTTAATGAAATCGGAATATTCTTTGATATCTACTGAGGTCAACTGGGTTTTATATCCATGGTTATTACCTACAGTCAGGTATGAGATCGCATCGCCGGACGGCGCTGAATCTTTCTCACGCGTTATTCCGAGTTTATCTTTATTAGTAAGATCGAATGTAAAAATAATCGTGGAATCCACATATAACAGCAATGATAGCGGATTAAATGGATTGAACACACAACTTGAATTCGCATTCTAAAAAGAAAAATAAAACGAGGGGAAAATAAAAATGAAGAACTTAACAATACTAATGATACTGACGATCACTTCAGGACTGATGCTACTTGGATGTTCCGAGAGTACGGAGCCAGAAGTTCATCATGCACCTGAAGTCACTCTTTCAACGGTGCCGGCAACTATTACTGCCGGAACCGAAGTTGAAATAGAAATCACAGTTGAAGGCGATGACGGAACTCACATGGGCGGGTTAACAATGCTTGGAGAGCTTCATATGCCAAATGACGCAGGTGAAATCGATCTGGATTTTCATGCGTCAACTGAAGACGAAGGGCACTATCACGCTGAATATACTTTCGCCACCGCAGGGACATATGAGCTTCACTGCAACTTCATGCATGACGGAGAAATGGTTGAGAATCACTTTGATATAGTGGTGCAGTAACAATGAACACCTTGATAAGTTCCACTATATCATTGTTGCTTTCAGCATCAATTGCCTTCGGTGGAGATATCTCAGGCAGTGTTTCAGCGCCGAAAGCAAAGTATATATCGAATACAGTGGTTTATATTGTTAACTCCGAAATGCCTACCGACGGCTGGGATATCCAATCTGAAGCAACAATAGATCAGAAAGGATTAGAATTCATCCCTCACATCATACCTGTTATCAAAGGTACGCAGATCGTATTCAAAAATAGCGATGATGTGTTACACAATGTTTTCAGTCCTGATAAAATAGCAGACCGTTTCGACCTCGGAACTTATCCGCGGAACGAAAGCAGATCTCATAAATTCACGAAGGAAGGCGAAGCAGTACTATTATGCAACGTTCATCCTGAAATGGAAGCTTATGTTGTAGTGCTTCAAAATCCTTACTTCAGCTTAACGGATAAAGATGGAAACTTTGTGATTAGTGACATTCCACCTGGTACATATGAAATCTCAGCGTGGAATGAGAAATATAAATGCAAATCACAGACAGTTACAGTAAATGCGACGGGTAGTTCTACGGTGGCGCTAACGTTGCAAAAGTAAAATAATTAAAAATATGAACTCTCGTCTGATGAGAATAACGATAGCGATAAGTCTGACAATTGGAATGTCAATTTCAGGTTTCCTTCTTAGTGGCATTGGTTTGACTTCACCGATAAAACGAGAAATAAACGTATCGGCAAGACAATACGCATATACGCCCAACAAGATAGAAGTCAATTTAGGTGATACCCTGATTATTAGTTTGCAATCGGAAGACGTAACGCATGGGTTTTACCTCGAAGGTTATGGATTAAGAGCTTACACTCGGGCACAATTCCCACAATTCTGGATCCAATCGGAAGATGACCCGGAGGAATACGAGAAAGTTGAATCTGTTTCTATCATCGCCACACAGTCCGGAAAATTCAGGTACAGATGCTCAATTACATGCGGTAGTATGCACCCGTTTATGCAAGGTGAGTTGATAGTCAAGCCGAACAGAGTTTACGGAGCATCTATGGGACTTATCATCGGATTGTTTTCAGCATTCGTTATTCTCTTCAAACCGAAAAATAATAAAAATGCCATTATAGATCCTAATTCTGAATTGAGCGACGGATGAAAGCTGTTGGGTTTGATCTTTTAGAGAAATTTCCAAAATTAAAAGCTTTGGTTAAGATGAGGAGCTTCCAATTTTGGGTTATACTTCCGAATCTGGTGTTTTTCTATCTATTTCTGATTGCCGGCATTTGGGGTACACCTGTGGGGAATGCAAATGTCATCATCGTATTCGTCTGGATTTTCTGGTGGTTTTTACTTATCGCGATTATGGTTCCATTTGGATCGAGAGTTTGGTGCACAATGTGCCCTCTACCTTTTTTCGGAGAATGGTTTCAGCGGAGGCGGCTTATAGGTGTGACAAAAGGTAACACTGCCGGAACCCGGAACAGGATGTATGGTTTAAACAAGAAATGGCCGAAAAAACTATCGAATATCTGGCTGCAAAATTTCGGTTTCCTATCGCTTGCAATATTCAGCGCTGCCCTGGTGACAAGACCTATTGTGTCATTCATGGTGTTTGCAGGTATGATAATAGCAGCGATTGCTCTTTCAATGATCTACAGGCAGAGAGCTTTTTGCAATTATCTCTGCCCGATTAGCGGATTCCTCAGCCTATACTCAATGACCTCAACCGTAGCTGTCCGATCGAAGGATACTGATGTATGTGTGGACTGCAGGGATAAGGGATGCGTGCGAGGTAATGAGAAAGGCTGGGCATGTCCTTGGTATATGTACC
>CBDUTM010000172.1:0-4699 GCA_965369985.1 uncultured bacterium
CAGCATCTCTTCCTTCGGGTCTTTTATCTATCCAAAGAAAGAATCCATGTCCAACATCATCATATATATGAATTTCATTTGGGATACCTGCTTCCTTCAAAGCTTTTTCGAATTTTCTAACATCTTCAGGAGGAATACCACGGTCGTTTTCACCGAAGATCCCTAAAACATCGTGTCCGATCCGCATCAATTCCTTAGGATCATCAATGAGACTTCCATAAAAAATCGCCGTCGCTTCATGATTTTCGCCGCCGATAGCGTAAGACAAGACAACTCCTCCGCCGTAACACCAGCCCATTGTGCCGATCCTATCGGCATAAACATCATCCCGGCTTCTGAGTAATTTTGCCGCTGCATCAAGATTCCGAACCATTACGTCAGGATTTTCCCGTGTCGCGCTCATGAGTGCCCGGTTTTCTTCATTGGTCTTACCAACTTTTCCGCTGTACATATCCGCAGCAAGAACAACATAACCCTCATCGGCAAGGGCATCAGCCATCTGTTTACTTCGTTCTTTTAGTCCATACCATTCATGAACGATGATGAGACCCGGTTTTTTGCCTTTCGAATCCGGAGCAACGAGATAACCTGCCGTTTTGGAGTCTTCTTTAAAATAATTTACTAATTCCCCTCTTGGTGCAGGAGCAGTCCCGAGAACTGCGGGCGGAAGTTCGTCTCCATTTGTACTGGTTGGAGGATTGAATAGGTTTCTTAAAGTAGCCGGGATGAGAGTCTGATTAAATACAACAAATAATCCGATGATGACTGGGAGAACGATCATGATTTTCTTCCGTCGATTTCGAGACATAAGTTGACTCCTTGATTAAGTTTGTTAGCCGAGAAATCTGAATAAAATAATAGGGAGATAATTCAAGTTTGAATTATCTCCCTAAATCGAAATCAGATCATATTTCTGCTATTTATAACTGCTATTGATAATATCTTTCGCTTCCTCGGTTGTCCAAACCGCATTGGCGATAAAACGGAAATTTACCAAAGCACTTTCATATCCGTTACCGTCAGGCACAATAGCGGCGGCAGTTGCATCTTTAACAACAGCAACTTCAAATCCCTGCTCTATAAGTTCACGCATATGGGCTTCAACGCAGAGGTTAGCGGACATTCCCGCTAAAATAACCTTATCTATGCCACGTTTTCTCAGCTGAAGAACAAGATCATTTGTTTCAGGACCGTATACTTTGTGTGGACTTGTTACGACCGTGGCGCCGTTGTTGATATATTTTTTGTATTGTTCAAGCCAATCTGCACCGGAATTCTCAAAATCATCCAAATCGAGAGCTCCTTTTCTGTCGAACATATTAATGTGGTGCATTAATGTTTCGAGAGCTCCTTCAAATTTCCATCCATGATCGGTAGGATAGTAATAGTGCGGCGAAATAAATAATGGCACGCCATTTTTATTCGCTACTCTGAACAGAGTTTCAAGATTTTTTACAGTATTATTTGCAGTAACACTTTCACCGACAACTCCCCATGTGACCCCGTCAGGGCTAAGGAAATCGTTTTGTGGGTCAGTGATTACGAGGGCAGTACGTTCCGTGTCTATTGTCATACCGGGGTTCGGCAGCTGTGCATCAGCAACAGGGGCAAATCCGGTTATTAATAAAGAAACAAATAAAGCTCCCATGATATTTCTTATCATATCTTTCTCCTATCTTATTTTAATAGCTTCATTCCGGCTCGACTGATTGAAGACTATTTAATTTCACAAGGTGTGAATTGAAAGTGAAAATAAGAAATGTATTATATAAATATCAATGATATTTGTATTGTATATTATGTGCTAAGCATTACACTAAACATTGTCTTTCTGAAAGGAGTTTAATAATTGATTTGTTGTAAAGATCATGAAATTGCTAACGAAATGGGAATGCTGGTTAATCTCCCTCGTGAAGCGATAGAGGATGGAGTGGTGCGGAATAACATCATCACGGAGTTTTTTCTAACCAACAAGGACGATGAGTACCAAAATAAAGCTTATATGGGAATCAACTTTTGCCCGTTTTGCGGTTCGGGTATTTCAACTGAACTCTGGATAGCAGAAAAAAAATAGCGATATCCGAATTCATATGAGTATGAAATCATTATTCTTTTCGCAACTAAGCAGAGAACTCTCGTGGGCAGCTGTACCTGTCGAGTCAGTCAGCGCCGAGCATAATAAAGGAGACAAACAGTTAACCGTTTTCAATATATATGTCAGCCGGAAAAATTTGCCTGACAAGGGCAACGCGGTCTCAGATCTTAAAGTCAGGCTCTGGGTTGGTGAAGATATGCTTACCAATGAAAATCACAATTTTAATATTAAAAAATATCTATCGTCTGAGGATCAGGAAAATATTATAATACCGATAGAGGTTAAAGGGATCGATTTGTCGGATAAAGAAATTCATTCAGCAGAAGTGTGGATATTATGGAAAAAATAAAATTAGATCTTATAGCATTAAAATGTCCTAATTGCGGTTCGGATGGAGTCGTGTACTCCTGCGAACCTGACTGCTGCTTTAATCATGTGTGCGCAAAATGTCTGACTACATTTGAACTCGCCACTACGGCAGGTGATAAAACCCCAATTAAATCAGAGTATTTATTGCCCGATAAGGAAGTAACGGATCCGACGACAGATTGTGATGCGTGCGGAAGTATTGAAGTATTTCTGTTGGACGCCGATGCTGCAAATGAAAACTTAGTGTGCGCGGATTGCAGTAATCTTTTGACGCTTGAATTCGTGGATGTTCAAAGTGCTTAAGTAGATGACTCAGCAAACAGATAGATCTGTTTCACTCTAATTAATTTTATTGAATAAAAAAGGAAATATCATGAGAAATTATTCAGTAGTACTTATTGCTATATTGGTATCATTCAGTTCATTAAAAGCGCAAGACGCTCAAATTGTCCTTCATGAATCTACGTTCAATAAATTCCTGGATGCCATCGGAAGTATATCCGGAACTGGTAAATTTAAAAAAGCTTTCATAAAAACCAATTATACGTGGAAGATACGTAATGCCCGGATAGATCTTGAACCCGGCAACGCTTCGTTTTACGCCGATGCGGATATAAAGGCTAAGGGAATTAAGTTTACCGAAAAAGTTACGGGTTCTGTGGACGTAAAGTTCGATCCCGTTAAAAACCTGATCTCAGTAAAGGTGAGGGAGGCAAAGTTCGATGTAAAGATATTCGGAGTAAAAGTCGCAACAATTGATCTTGCCAAGTTTTATAAGCCGAAGTTTCAGTTTGAAGGTCCTAAGCCTCTTCAAAGCACTGTAACAGTTGATCTGCCTAAAGGGAAAAAGAAGGTAATTAAAATCACGACAGTGAAGCAAAATTTCAGGATCGTAAAAGATAAAATTATAGTGGAATCTTTATTTGCTTTTAAGAGCTAAGTAGATAACTCCATCATACGGGTTACAGCGCGGTTAGCTTTTACGGCAGTTTCATCGTCAAGAATGATCTCATATTCCGTTAGATCTTTATCGGTATCAATAGCGTTCAGAATCTCATAAATTCCTTTTAGCGTAACTTTTGCCATATGTTGGCACCTTACGTAGCACGCTGTCCAGAAATTCACAGTAGGAAATTCCTGCATAAGATTAGATGTGAGTTCACATTCCGAAGCTATAAACGCTCTTTCCAAAGAGCCATCTGCCACCCGCCGCGCAATATCCATCCTGATCTGAGTAGTGCTTCCGAAGAAATCTGCTTCTTCAAGAACCTCAGGTTTGCATTCCCAATGAACATAAATCATCTTGTCAGCATCGCTTTTATCGATTTCGAAAGATCTCCGTACGGTTAGAATGTCGTCAAGGGAGAACATCTCGTGGACTTCGCAGATCGAACCTTTCACTCCATTTCCGTTAGGATAGAGAACTTTCTTTTTACCGGCCAATTCATTCTCAAGATTTTGCGCAAAGTACAGATCAGGAACAAATATGATGCTATCACCAGGCATGCTTAGCGCGATATCGACTGCATTCGCCGATGTACAGCAAACATCGCTTACAGCTTTTACGTCAGCATAAGTATTTACATAGGTCATCACTGGAATACCCGGATATTGTTTTTTTAATGCAAGAACATCCTCGGCACTGAAATCGTCGGCAAGAGAACATCCGGCACTTTTATCTGCGACGAAAACGCGTTTATCCATGCTGAGCATTTTAGCGGTTTCGGCCATAAATGGAACACCGTTGAAAATTATATATGGAAAATCTGACTTCGAGGCGATCACGCTGAGCCCGAGGGAATCTCCTTTCTCCGATTCCTCTGATAAACCGAATACCAGCGGTTCCATATAATTATGACCAAGCATAAGAACATTATGCTTTTTTTTGAGAAGAAGGATATCTCTTATCAGTTCGGCATTTGCGTCAATATCGAAAACCGTTAGAACAGGAGATTTCCGTTTATAAAGTTCTTCCTTGATGGAATTAATATCAAGATTTTCAGTGAGCATTATCTACTTCTTTCTAAACTATCCAACTTGCCTTGAAAGTTAATGAAATAACTGAATTTAACAAGTTCATTGAGCTGAAGACTAATGTGATTTAACGATGTTTTTGTAATAACTGCAAAACCGTTTCAAATTACATTTATCGCAAAGAGGATTCCGGGCTTTGCAAGTTTGGCGACCATGTGTGATAATATTAATATGAAATGAATAGGCTTTTCCCTTTGGAAA
>CBDUTM010000173.1:0-4686 GCA_965369985.1 uncultured bacterium
ATTAAAAGCTGACAATAGAAATATATATGCAGAGAGTTTAAAAACAACAGGTTATCGAATGTTTTGGTTACTTATGAATAGTTATTTGCAGCGATTTGAACAAACACTTCGACCATCTTCTTAGAATTACTTTATTTCAGCAGTAACATTTTCCTTGTCTGAACGAAATCGCCTGCTTGGAGTCGATAGAAATAAATTCCAGAGGAAACGCTTGAAGCATCCCAGGCAACGGAATAATCACCTCCAGCCTGATTATCATCCACTAACCGGGCAATCTCTTGTCCGGTAATGCTATATATTACAAGTGATACATCTCCTGATTGAGGAATTGAATATCTGATCTCAGTTGTCGGATTGAATGGGTTGGGATAGTTTTGCGCCAATGAGAAATCTTGAGGCGTGAACTCATTATCATCTTCATCAACATTTACAATTGACAATGAATCAGTATTAATTTCTACCATAACTAAATCAGTCCAGTTAGCACCATAGCTTGATGTCATACCGCTTATGATGTATCCAGCATTGGTAGTATGTTGGATTGATTCTCCCCGGATTCCAGTAATAAATTTGTCCCATATATAATTCCCCAAATTGTCATACCTTATTAGCCAAATATCACCACCACTTTTCCCGAGAATGATATATCCTCCGTCTTTAGTCTGTAACACATCTTGACCATTATCATTTTCATCACCCAATTTTTCTTGCCATTCAATATTTCCAGCAATATCTGTTTTTATAATCCATAATAATTCTCTTCCCCTTCCGTCATCAAAGGGGCGAAGTGCATGAAGACCAGTAAGAATGTATCCGTTATCCTTGGTTTGTCGGACCGAATTGCCATGATCAGCAAAGACGCCTCCATATGTTTTACTCCATTCTTCTTTTCCGGCTAAATCTGTTTTTACAAGGTAAATATCTCTATTGCCTTCACCAAAAGATTTGGTATCACCTATCATGACGTAGCCGCCGTCCAGCGTTGGTACAACTTTTCTTGCCCATTCCTGTCCTGATCCACCATATACTCTGTTCCACTCTACATTTCCTGATGAATTAGTCTTAATTAACCAGAAATCCAGATCAAATCCGCCGCTTAGAGAAGTATTCGATCCGAGAATAATATACCCTCCATCTCTAGTTTGTCTCACTGAATAACCTTGGTCAACATTATCACCTCCAAATGTTTTATTCCATTCTTCGTTACCATTTAAGTCGGTCTTTATTAGCCAGATATGCCAGCTTCCATCGCTAACCGTTTTTGTCCCAGCAATAATGTATCCTCTATCTCTAGTTTGTTGAACAGAATTACCTTCATCAAAACTTTCTCCGCCGAATGTTTTATTCCACTCCTCCTTACCAAAAGCATCCGTCTTAATAAGCCAAACGTCTCTCTCGCCCGCCCCTAAGGACTCTGTATATCCCACCATAATGAATCCACCATCATTCGTTTGCTGGGCTGATCGTCCCCAATCTTTTTCGACTCCTCCAAATGTACTCGTCCAAAGTGTATCCGGAATTTGAGATTGAGCATCTGTTGAGAAGAGCAATATAAATAAAATAATATATCTTGTTTTCATAATCCCAATTGTATTGAATTGATTTATTACACCTCTCGACTTAAAAAGAATTATAAGCTTTATATTGGTGTTATTTACAATGTATGAATAATATTTACCTAATCAAGACATTATTTTATGTGACTCGCAGAGTGACAATACAAAGCTCATTAAAAGACATCAAACTTGAAATAGACGGGCACGTATTAGCCGCATTCATTTAAAGCTGACAAGAGAAATATATATGCAGAGAGTTGAAAAACAACCAGTTATCGAAAAAATGTGTCAGATTTGAATAGTTATGAACAAGTTAAGAACATATTATCCACACAAAATGATGTAAAATGTTAACAAATACCACTATATATAGTATTTTTTTCTTGACTGCGTCTTTTTGCTTTCATATATTGACTTCCCGGTGGGCATGGCGTCTGACGCCACATACATTTTAAAAAAGAATAGAAAAGTAGTAAAAAGAAATTAACAGAAGCGGTTTCTGTTATCACCTCAAGTAAGAAGGAAGTAAGAATGGACTCAAATATCCCGATTGAATTTCAAGAACCAACGAAGAATGAAACACCCGTCACAGCGGCAAAAACTTCACCGCAAGTTTTACCCGTTGATGTCACGAAGGGATCAGAAAAAAAGAGTTCTTCTGCAAAATCCAAAGAAACAAAAAATAAATACCTGCTGACCGAGAGCGAACTACAGCTCTTAAAAGAGAAATATTACTCCGGCGAAGATGGTGGCTCCAAGCTCGCCGAGGCGATGGATACAAAAGCGTATTATCCTGAAAACGATCTTGCTGCCGACGTATTAGTAAATAAATATCTGGCTCCCAACGAGAAAGGACCGTTGCATTTATGGCACAGAGTCGCAAAATCTGTCGCATCGGTTGAGGATAACAAGCAGGAATGGTATGAAAATTTCTTTGCCATTTTAAAGGACTTCAAATTTATCCCCGGCGGCAGAGTCATGCATGCTGCAGGGCGGGAAGATGCGCGGCGGCGTCCGACTCTTTCCAACTGCTATGTCATTCCCATAAAGGAAGACAGCTTAGAAGGGATCTATCAGTGCATATATAATTCAGCAATGGTCTACCGCACGGGAGGCGGTGTTGGTACAGACCTTTCGGTATTGCGTCCACAAGGCGCCACAGTCAATGCCACAGTGGATTCCTCTCCCGGTATCACCGCGTTTATGAATCTATTCAGCGAGTCCACGAATACTGTTTCTCAGGCAGGGAGACGCGGCGCGCTTATGCTGACGCTCCGGGTTGACCATCCTGACATAGAAAATTTCATCACAATTAAAAATGATAAGTCTCGCAATATCGTGCAGCATGCAAATATAAGCGTCCTTATCACACACGAATTTATGGACGCTGTTGCAGCCGACGACGATTTCGAGCTGAAATGGGGCGGCAAAGTTTACCGGAGTGTCAAGGCAAAAGAACTGTGGGAAAAAATTATTAGTAATGCGCATGCTTCCGCAGAACCGGGTATCATATTTTGGGATACGATGCGTGAGTACCATAATAACGAATATATTGCTCCCCTTTCGAGCACTAATCCGTGCGGCGAGCAACCGCTGCCGGAATTCACGGCATGTAATCTCGGCAATATCAACCTTGCGGCCTTTGTTGATGAAAACGGTGAGTTTGATTATAATGAGTTGAAAGAGATCTCGGCGATCTCCACACGCTTCCTCGATAATGTTATCACCTATAATTTTCCGAACCACGCTCTCGAAGAGATAAAAACGGCTGTAGGAAATGACAGACGTGTAGGTCTCGGGATCACGGCATTAGGCGATACTCTGGTGAAAATGGGTATCAAGTACGACTCGGAAGAGGCATTGGACACGGTTGACAAGATCATGAAAGTTATACGTGACGCCGCTTATATCGAGTCTATCAATCTTGCTGAGGAAAAGGGAGCGTATCCGCAATTTGATTGGGAAGGATATTCAAAGAGTAAATTCGTAAAAGCTCTCCCCCGTTCTATCAAGAGCAGGATCAAAGAAAGCGGTATCCGCAATTGCACTCTCATAACCGTTCCCCCTGTCGGGACAGGCTCCATCGTTGCCGAAACGAGTTCGGGAGTGGAACCGATCTATCAGATCAGTTACGAGCGGAGAGTTAAGGACCATGACGGTCATTCGTTCAACACGTACAAGGTATATCATCCGCTCATAAAGCAATTGTTCGATACAAATGAAAATCTGCCTGAATGGGTAGTAACAGCATACGATATCGACCCGTTTTTCAGAGTGAAGATGCAGGGAACAATTCAAAAATACACAGACAGCAGTATTTCGTCTACTGTGAATCTTCCCGAAGACACACCCGTGGAAACTATAAATGATATTTACATATCGGCGTATAAAGCAGGCTTGAAAGGAATAACGGTTTACCGGGAGGGCAGTCGGGAAGGGATATTAATTAGCGAAAAAGAAGTCAAAGCTGAACCGGTAGCGGAAGGCAAAAAACTCAATCCGCGATATCGTCCCACACTTACTTCCGGTGTGACACAAAGGGTGAGAACAGGCGAAGGAAACCTCTATATAACGATCAATGAAGATGAAAGAGGGATCTGCGAAGTGTTTACAACCATAGGAAAGGCAGGTGGAAACGCTCAGGCGCAATCGGAAGCTGTCAGCAGGCTCATTTCTCTCGCTCTTCGCTCAGGCTTGAATCCGCACGAAGTAGTGAAGCAGCTAAAGGGGATAAGCGGACCCTCTCCTGTTTGGCAGGACGGCGATGTAATTCTCTCCACACCGGATGCCATCGGTAAAGCGCTGGAGAAATATTTAGTGGACAGAACCCCTAAAGATGATCAGAAGGAAGAATCTTCCGGATTTACTTTTTTGGAAGGAACCACTGAAACGCTTGAAGCAACACAACCAGTAGTCCAAAGCTATACCCTCTGCATCGAATGCGGCTCCACCATGACGCATGAAAACGGCTGTATGATCTGTAAGCACTGCGGCTACTCTAAGTGCTCCTGAAGTAAGCTCTGTGAAGTGATCTCTACGCACGCTATCCACGCCGGTAATCTCAACAACAATCAATCCACTTCAACTTCAAATAAATTCATTCTCCAAACCGGTGAACGACTTGATATAA
>CBDUTM010000174.1:0-4676 GCA_965369985.1 uncultured bacterium
ATCCGAAGAGACAGAAAAATTATCGAAGATATCGGGATTATCGAAAGAGAAAGCAAAAAAGAATTTGATGGACAATCTCAAAAAAGAACTTGTATCAGAAATGGCGCAGCTCAAGGAGCGTATTGAAGAAGAATCAAGGAAAACCGTCAACGAAGAAATATCTGAGCTAATTGAAGAGTCATTGAGAAAACACGCGGAAGAATCAGGAACAGACCTTTCGTTTTCGGTGTTCATGCTCCCTCGCCCGGAAATTAAAAGCTGGGTAATTGGATCAAGCGGCAGAAATATCAGAACTTTTGAATCGACAACAGGTGCAAAGTTGGTCATTTCTCAATTTTCCGATGCCGTAGTGATATCGAGCACCAATAGAAAAAAAGTTAGAATGGCGGAAGTTGCCTTAGATGAACTAATATCTCTGGGTAAAATAACTCCCGAACTTATAATGGACAAAGTTGCCCATTTGAAAGAAGAGTTGGTCGAATTTTTTGAAGAAGATAGATAGAGAGATTACGATGGAAAATGATCTGCAATCCGAGATCAAAGATAATATAATAACGACGCGGCTTAAGGATTTTGTTTCCTGGTCGAGGAAGAATTCTTTATGGCCGATGCCGTTCGGAACGGCATGTTGCGCTATCGAGCTTATGGCAACTCTTTCTTCAAGATATGATCTTGCGAGGTTCGGAGCCGAGGCGATCAAATTTTCACCTCGTCAATCCGATCTGATGATAGTTGCCGGAAGGATATCAATTAAAATGATGCCCATATTACTGAAAATATATGAGCAAATGCCAGAACCAAAATGGGTTATATCAATGGGTGCCTGTGCCTCGAGCGGAGGCGTATTCGATACCTATACTTTAGTTCAGGGAATTGACCAGTTTATTCCGGTTGACGTTTACGTTCCGGGTTGTCCTCCACGCCCGGAAGGATTGATACATGCCGTTATGAAAATACAGGATCAGATCACATCGGAAACAAGAGCAAAGCCGTTAAGCGAAGTACTTTAGCATAGAGGACCGGATGAAAGTTAGTGTAAGGACAGATAGTTTTTTAAAACAAATTGACGGTGTATTCATATTAGGCTTGTTCAAAGGTGAAAAGCTCCCCACATGGACGAGATCACTTCCTGACAAAATAGGCACTCAAATCGCTGACATTTTAGATGAAGAAGATTTTAAGGGTGATTGGTCTAAAACAGTAACTCTCCGAACGCCTATAAAATCGAAAATCCGAAGGATCGTAGTTATTGGATTAGGAGATAAAACGGATTGGAATGAAGAAAGAGCGAGACAGGCGGCAGGAATATCGAGGAGCACACTTGGCAACTTTCAGCAGGAAAAAGCCGCTATGATGATATTCGGAGCTGATGATGAATCAAAGACGGCAAAAGCTCAGGTAGAGGGATTTATCTTATCCGGCTACGAGTTTAATAAATATAAGACCCTAAAGAGTAGTGATAATAACAGTGTTCAAATCAGTTCGTTAGATTTAATTAAACCCAAAGGATCTGCAACTAATTCTCTCAAGCGTGCTGTCAAAACCGGAAGAATATTTGCAGAAAGCGCAATGTTCACGCGTGATCTACAGGCAGAACCCGGCAGCACTGCAACACCTACATTCCTTGCGACTCAGGCGCGAAACATCGCCCGGAAATCATCAAGAATAAGAGTGAAGATATTTGACAGGGCAAAAATTAATAAGCT
Organism: uncultured bacterium; assembly: GCA_965369985.1. Lineage (GTDB taxonomy): Bacteria > Fidelibacterota > SORT01 > SORT01 > SORT01 > JACZTG01. The sequence goes on from CBDUTM010000174.1 coordinate 1,707, forward strand.
GAAAATGGGGGCGATAGTTGGGGTTTCCCAAGGTAGTCAGGAGCCGCCAAGGTTTATAATTCTCGAATATAAAGGCGCATCACCTAAACGTAAACCTATTGCTCTCGTCGGGAAAGGAATAACATTCGACAGCGGCGGAATAAGCATAAAACCTTCCGCAAGCATGGAAGAAATGAAATACGATATGTCAGGAGCCGCGGCAGTTTTGGGAGTATTTCACGGTCTGGTCAGCCTTGATATAAAAGAGAATGTTATTGGAGTTGTTCCTGCAACTGAGAATTTGCCGAGTGGCACCGCTCTAAAACCGGGTGACATTATAAAGACATATTCGGGTAAAACTATTGAGATAATTAATACCGACGCAGAAGGGCGATTGGTGCTTGCAGATTCTCTCGCTTATGCTGTAAAGAATTATAGACCCTCGGCAATTATCGATTTAGCCACACTCACCGGAGCCGTTGTTGTGGCCTTAAGTTCTCACGCGTCAGCAATAATATCTAATGATGCGGATCTTACGGAGAAGATCATCAGTTCGGGTGAATCAACAGGTGAGCGAATTTGGGAGCTGCCATTGTGGGATGAATTTCGAGATCAAATTAAAAGTGATATTGCTGATATGAAAAATATCGGAAGTAAAGGTGGCGGAACAATAACCGCTGCAGCCTTATTAGAAAAATTCGTGGGAGATGTCCCGTGGGCACACCTCGATATTGCGGGAACAGCATATATTTCTAAATCACTATCTTACTCTCCAAAAGGACCTACAGGTGTAGGAGTCCGATTACTATTAGATTTTTTAAGTCGATGAATATTTACGAGAAAGGAATAAACAGATGACAGACCTGGGACATTTCGCATTACAACTTGGTTTATTGTTATCCGTGGGGGCAATTATATTAGTGTACTTTGGTGTAAAACTGGGTCGTCCTGAGCTTGTCAGGAGCGGAGAAAACGCCGTCCTGGCTGTATTGGGATTGGCGACTCTTGCAGTTTTTTCATTAGAATATCTAATGCTCACAAGTGATTTCAATGTAGAATACGTAGCAAAATATACAAGCCGACCTCTTCCGGTAATCTACAAAATAGCCGCTCTATGGGGGGGGCAAGCTGGTTCTTTACTTTTCTGGCTCTGGCTCCTAACGATTTACACTGCTGTTGTAGTTGTGCTTTATCGGTTTAAACAGAGGCGATTGATGCCATGGGTTGTGGGAACGACAATGGTCGTTTCGATATTTTTCCATCTAATGCTGGTCTCAATCGCAGATCCATTCGTACGATTGGATTTTACTCCTGTTGAAGGAAACGGACTTAATCCGTTGCTACAGAATCCATTTATGGCGATTCACCCTGTGATGCTCTATTTGGGTTATGTGGGTTTTGTTATTCCTTTCGCATTCGCTATTGGAGCGATGGCCACCAGACATATGGGAACAGATTGGATCAGAGCGATCAGACGGTCAACCATGACAGCCTGGTTGTTTCTAACTATAGGTAATATACTCGGGATGAAGTGGGCATATGTTGAACTCGGCTGGGGCGGTTATTGGGCATGGGATCCGGTAGAGAACGCTGCTATTTTACCCTGGTTTACCGGAACTGCATTCCTTCATTCCGTAATGATACAGGAAAAGAAAGGAATGTTAAAGATATGGAATATGGTGTTGGTTATCCTAACGTTCCTGTTAACAATTTTCGGAACATTTTTAACCCGGAGTGGAATCTTATCATCGGTTCATTCCTTTACGGAATCTCCTATAGGTCCGATGTTTTTCACCTTTTTAGCGATAATGACGGTTGCAAGTTTCGGGCTTTTATTTATGAGGTTAGATTCTCTTAAAAGCGAAAGTCAGCTGGAGTCTCTGGTATCAAGAGAAAGTACTTTCCTATTCAATAATCTCCTTTTGGTTGGAGCGGCATTCGCGGTTTTCTGGGGCACTATCTTTCCGTTAGTCTCTGAGTTAGTAAAAGGAGTGCAGGTTACGGTCAGCGCGCCGTTTTTCAATCAGATAAATGTGCCGATCGGTTTAGCGCTAATTCTTCTCACAGGATTGTGCACAATGATATCCTGGAGAAAAATGACGCTATCGAAATTCAGGAAGGCATTTTTGTATCCATCCATATTTTCAGGAGTCCTCGTAATTGTCCAGATAGCAGTCGGATTAAGGGATTTTTACACTATTATGGGATTCACATTTCTGTTCTTCACTACCTATACCCTTGGGCTCGAGTTTTGGAATGGTACAGCTGCGAGAATGCGAATGACAGGAGAAAAAACCTTACAAGCGCTGAATGAGCTTGTGGGCAAGAACAAAAGACGATATGGCGGATATATAGTCCATTTTGGGATGGTATCAATCTTTTTCGGATTTGTAGGTTCAGGATCGTTCCAATTTGAAAAACAATTCTACCTTCAGGAAGGGGAATCAATCAAATTAAAGCATTATGATATTAAATTTGATACCTTTTTCTTTGATAAAACACCCGGATATGATGTAGCGATAGCTAATCTTGAAATAAGACAAGATGGCGAATTTATTACAACCATGAGACCTGAAAAACGATTTTATCCTCGACAAGATCAACCTAATACAGAAGTTGTAATACATTCCACTTTTAAGGAAGATCTTTATCTAATTCTTGCAGGCTGGGATGAGGATGGCGCTACTATTAAGGCTTACATTAATCCTCTTGTTCGTTGGATATGGATCGGTGGATTGATCATCGTTTTTGGTACCGCAGTCGCCATTGCTCCTGACGACACCTTACGGCGATTATCCGGTAGAAGGAAAAAAAGAGAGATCGAAGAGCACGTGAGCTAAAAGAGTTTTTTAATCCTCAGGAGCAACGAGGCAAGAGAAATACGCTCCCAGAATCTTCGGAACATCATCAGCGATAGGATGCTTCGTAATTTAATTCCAAGATTTGAGGAATACAGAACAGGGTAGACCTTCTTATAAAAATTCCTTTATG
>CBDUTM010000175.1:0-4676 GCA_965369985.1 uncultured bacterium
AAAACATCAGAAGGCCAATGAACTCCCACATATATTCTTGAAAATGAAACGAGTAACGCGAATGCGACAAAATATGGCATCCACTTTTTGTAATGATATCCAAACCAGGTAGCCATTATCATTGTTCCGGTAGCATGACCTGAGACGAATCCGAATTTACCGCCGCAATTAATTCTCAGTTGTAATTCAGCCAATTCTTTACACGGTCTCAATTGACCTATTAAAGGCTTCAAAATTCCGCTGGATATATGGTCACCCAATCCAACTGCTAATATCACTCCTAACATGATGTACTTTGTTTTTTTATCGCCGATTATAATTCCCGTGATCGCAACCAGTGCAATTGGAATTCCCCATACATTTTGTTCGGTAATTATAGGCATTAGGAAATCAAAAACAGGATTAGAAATTGTCCCGTTCAGGAAATGAAAAAGAGCGATATCTATTGTATGCAAGAAATCCAAAATAATTAAATCAAAATTAAAGTGATACTGCCATATTATCAGTTAAAACAGGCTGTTCCATTAAATTACACTTATTGTTCATGCCGGATTAAAAACCCACAAAAGCATCCAATCGCCTGAATCGCCTCGTTCAAAACTTGCGACAGAAGCTGTTCCGAACGATAATGAATAACTTTTTTCTGATTCTTTGAGCAGAATTCCAGCCAACTTATTCATAAACGGCAAATGTCCCACAAGCATAATATCATTCTGCATTTGACCTGCCCACTCCGCAATCTCTTCCGCGGAATCGTTTGGTTTTAATCCTTCCATTTCATTTATCGGAACGGTTGCATCGAATTTCAATTTAGTTTGAATGATCTTTGCTGTTTGTTGGGCTCGTAATTTAATGCTGTGAAATATTATATCAAGTTTGTCAATGCGTTCGGCAATTTCAGTCCCGGTTTTTTCTACTTCGAACTTTCCCCACTCACTTAGAATGGGTTCTCCGCCGTTATCTTGCTCAGCCGCTTCTCCATGTCTCACTAAATATAATCTCATCCTGGTGCGACCTTATTCACCGATTATTTTTATTAATACTCTTTTTTGCCTTCTCCCATCGAACTCAGCATAAAATATTTGTTCCCAGGGACCCAAATCCAGCTTTCCGTCACTAATTGCCACAGTTACTTCTCTGCCCATGATCTGTCGTTTAAGATGTGCATCGGCATTATCTTCTCCGGTGCGATTATGTCTGTATTTATCTATAGGTTCATGTGGGGCAAGTTTTTCCAGCCATTCTTCATAGTCTTCAAGTAATCCTGATTCATCATCGTTGATATAAACAGACGCCGTTATATGCATGGCGTTGCAGAGTACCAGTCCTTCCTTTACTCCTGATAATTTTACAAGGTCTTCAACTTTAGATGTTATATTGACATATCCGCGCCGTGAAGGGATATTGAAGACAAATTTTTCTGTGAGAAATTTCATATTCGCTCCTGATTCCGAAATCTGAACCTTACTGTAATAGAGAAATTAATAAATTAAAAGACTTTTTACTTGACAACTTAAAATAATAGTTTATACTTAAACCACTTAATTATGCAATTATTTAAAAATCAAGTAAGAAGAAATCTAAATGATTCCCTGTTAGCATGGAAAAATCTATCGCGTATTGAGTCCGCAATGCAAACCAAACTTGCAGAACAATACAAACGATTCAACCTTACTCAGCCGCAATATGAGGTTTTAGCGTTACTCTGGGTTAATCCGGAAGGGCTCACTCAAAAGGAAATTACCGAAAAACTACAATGGAGTAAGGGCAATACTACCGGTGTTCTGGTAAGGATGGTGGAAAAAGATTTTTTATCGCGTGAAACCGTTATAGAAGATAAACGATTTCACAGAGTAATACTTACTCATAAGGGACGTAATCTCTCTGATAAAATAATTCCTCAGATCGAGAATATTATTTCCGACTTATTTGTATCTATCTTATCTGTGAGAGAAAGAAGGATGCTCAGCGAGATACTTGCCATAACTTTCGATGGCTTATAAGCTTTTTTATTCTACCGGTTCATTCCTATCTGGACAGATCGTTGTAGATCACAAGAGCCGCCATTACCAGAAATAATGCGAATCCAACTTGTTGGATCGCCATCTTTATATTTATTGAAAGCGGTTTTTGTTTTACCCATTCTATTAATATCACAATTAAATGCCCTCCATCGAATGCCGGGATCGGAAGTATATTTAATATGGCGAGATTAATGCTTAGTATTGCAATGAGTTGAAACAGGCTGTCCATACCACTTCTTGCTGATTGTCCGGCAAGTTGCGCTATGAATATCGGACCTCCAACGGCTTTAAACGATTGCTCTCCGGAAACTAGCATCTTCAATGATAATAGAGTATACCTTCCCCAAAAATACGTCCTCGTGAATCCGCTGGCGATTGATTCCATCAACCCGGCTTCCCTGATATTTACTGTCGGTCCAACTCCGATCATTCCAAGATTTTTTAACTCTCCATCCACCGGAACGATATTTGCGCGGGTAGTAATATTTTCAGTGTAAAGCAGTTCATCCCGCATCCATGCAACTTCAATTTCAACATTTGGGCGAGAATGAATATAATCGGTCAATTCATCCCAGCTGTTTATATCAATTCCGTCAAGAGAGACAATTTTATCCCCAACCTGCATACCTGCTGCAGCTGCCGGATAATCATCCGAAACTGAGCTGATCACTGTGGTTTGATCCAGTTCTCCTATGCCGGAAGCAAATGTGAGGATCGCAAATATAATTATTGCGAGAATCATATTCATTATCACCCCGGCGGAGATGATAAATATTTTTTGGAGAGGGCTTTTTGACATAAACTCCCAAGGTTCACCCTTAATAGCTTCACCGTCCATCGATTCATCAATCATTCCTGAGAGTTTTACATATCCTCCCAATGGAATCCATGAGATACAATAGTCCGTGTCGCCTATTTTTATTCCCGCGAGCCTCGGCCAAAACCCAAGGGAAAATCGCTCTACCCTTACTCCTGAAATTTTCGCAGCAAGGAAATGCCCTAATTCATGTACAATAATTAATATCCCGAGAACTGCGCCTGTTGCCAATATCGTTGTTAACAAATTATCCTCTTTACTTTATTAAGTCCGGTCACTTCGGATCTTCTCGCTTATATGTTCCTCTATCTCAAGAATCTCCTCTAATGTCGGATTATTTATTATCTCTGCTGATTCCATCGTCTTCTCAATCAGACCGGCTATATCAGTAAATTTTATCCTTTCCTCAAGAAACAGATCCACCGCTGTTTCATTTGCTACATTCAGTACTGCAGATGCTGAACCACCCGATTCTAACGCCTTAAATGCCAATTTCGGACAGGGAAACTTTTGAAAGTTCGGTTCCTCAAACGTCAATGAAGATACGGCATTAAAATTCGTTTGTTCCCACGCAACTGCATTTCTTTCGGGATAAGTTAGTGCATATTGTATCGGTATCTTCATATCAGGCAGCCCTAACTGGGCTTTCACCGAACCATCCCAAAATTCAACCATTGAATGTATAATTGATTGTGGATGAATTACAATATCAATTCTATCCTGCGGGATGTCAAAAAGCCAATATGCTTCGATAACTTCAAGTCCTTTGTTCATCAGAGTGGCTGAATCTATTGTCACTTTTTTCCCCATCTTCCAATTTGGGTGTGCCAGTGCCTCTTTAACCGTAATATCTTTAAATTCGTCAATCGGCTTTTCTCTGAACGGACCACCCGAAGCTGTCAGAATTAATTTTTTTACACTCTTGATATCTTCACCAGCAAGACATTGCCAGATAGCGGAATGCTCGCTATCGACGGGATAAAGCTTGGCTCCAGTTTTCTCCATTAAATTCCGGATCAATTCTCCGCCCATAACCAGACTTTCTTTATTGGAAAGTGCAATTGTTCTGCCGGCTTCGGCAGCTCTATAGGTAGGTTCCAATCCTGCGCTGCCGACAATCCCGTTTAATACTAAATCCACATCGTCTCTTGAAGCAAGTTCAGAGACTCCGGCTCTTCCCGAGAGCACTTCCACTTTACTTCCGAGAGCATCTTTGAGAGGCTTTGCAGCATTTTCATCAACTATCGCCACTGCTTTTACTCTGAACTTTAGCGCCTGCTCAGCTAATTTTTCCCACTGTTGACCCGCTGCAAGGTAGCGAATGCTGATAGTCTCGCTCAATGCTTCTGCAACTTTAAGAGTATTAACTCCGATAGAGCCGGTCGAGCCGAAAACTGAAAGAGATTTTTTCATCATCAGAATCTCATACCGAATCCAAAATTAATTCGCCGCGCATCCGCTTGTTGAATTTGCAGGAATAAAAACGGAGCCGAGCCGAAATTTTGCACAAAACCTAATCCGAACCAGATTTTTGTTCGTTCTATATTCTCCTTTTTAGCTATAAGTAGATTTTTTCCGGCATCTACAGCTATTCTCATATCAGAAAAATCTGCCCCTAAAGAAGCTTTCATAGATCTCGATTCCCATAATTTCAAGTATTCAAACTGAACAGTCATATCCCATATTCTGAAATCTTCAGGACCTCTCAATGCGTTTATCATAGCCCCGAACGCAACCGAATTATCTCCACTTTCATCTGAAAAAATCATATATCTTATACCATATCCGGTAATGATCACTGACCGATTCCCAATATTCCCTATTGCAAATTTTCC
>CBDUTM010000176.1:0-4674 GCA_965369985.1 uncultured bacterium
AATCTGAGTTACATTTTCCAAAATTCCCTTAGAAAGTTCATCCGACGGAAGATTCAGCGCATCGTGAACACTTAATCTGAATTGACCCGAATTTAAGAAACCAACATCTCCCGAAAAGAATCCACCCATTATAAGAGGTAACATTTTAGCTAATGGGTCAACTTTTGTCCTGAAAAACGCATCAGATTGAGAATTTAAATCAAGATCTTGAGCGCCGATATTAGAACTAATCAGCAAAAACGCGCCTGTTAAAACCGATCGCCAACTCATGCAGCTTCTGATTTATACGAATCATTAGACAGATCAAACTTGGGATAATACTCTTGAGCTCTTTCTACTGTTTCTTCAGGCAGAATATATTCTTTAAGTTTTGAATTAAATATTTTAGAAAATGACTTTATTAAATTCTCAACCAATTCAGAGGGGTTTACCTGATTTCCTAAAATTGTGGAAAGATCGGAAGTTTTTGAGTCCAGCGCCGATTTTACATATTTTTGCTTTTTAATCGGCAAATTCAGCTGCTTGACTATATCCTTATGCTCATTTCCTAATAATATCGAACCGTGAATGAGAAGCGCGTCTTTATATTGTCTTCCGGCGCTGCCTACGATCTTTTTGCCCTTGAATTCCAATTCTGTTTTTGCCGCAGAAGTAAAACACGTGGATTTTCCTGAGCCGGGATTCAGATCCTTTTTAGACGGTTTGGTATTTACTAAACTAACTTCGATACCTAATTTTAATATAGCTGCTGCGATTGCGTAATGAATTTTTGAATATACTTCTTCAAAATCAAACTCTCGGCCACGCATTATAAGTGAATACGTGAGTTCATTGTCGTGGAGAATCGCCCTGCCACCCGTGGGTCTTCTTACCAGATCTATTCCTTCGCTTTTGCATCTATCTAAGTTAACAATGGAAGGGGATTGATGAAATCCGATGGAAATAGCACGAGGGTTCCATCCGTATAATCGCAATATGTTTCCTTCACCACCGGTTTGAGTAAGCGCATAATCCAGAGCCATATTATGTACACCGGTTGAGCTGCCCTCAGAGAGCAATCGCCAATTATTCTGATCCGATAATGCCACGTGATGAACTCTCAAAAAAATCTATTGCTGTTTGCAATTCAGATGTAAGATTGCCATTACTCTTCAGTTTGGATAGACCTTCTTCCAGAGAAGTATTCTTTTCATAGATAAGATTATATCCCTTGGATAATTGTGATATCGCTTCACGGGAAAAACCATTACGTTTTAATCCAATAAGATTTAAGGTTCGATATACTAACGGCTCTCCTGCTGCAAGGATATATGGAGGGACATCTTTTGGAACTCGATACCCGCCTCCTATAAACGCAAATGTTCCAATCCTGACGAACTGATGGATCGGTGTCATACCGCCAATGGTTGCATTATTTTGTATCTCGACATGCCCGCCCATATTTACTGAATTTGCAATTATGACATTATCTCCGATCAAACAATCATGAGCAATATGAACATACGCCATGATCAGCGTGTTTTTTCCTATTATAGTCTTTCCAGAAGCAGAAGTACCTCTGTTAAGGGTTGCGAATTCCCTTATCGTTGTGTCATTTCCGATCTCCAGGATCGTCTCCTCTCCCTCAAACTTTAGATCCTGCGGCACGGATGCCAATACCGCACCATTTTGGACGTTACAATTTTCGCCTAATCTACAGCCATCGGCTACCAACACATGAGAGGAAATTTCAGTACCCTTCCCCACAACAGTGTTTTTTTCTATGATCGTGTATGGGCCTACGCTCACGCCATCGCCCAATTGGGCGTCTTTATGAACTATGGCGGTTGGGTGTACTTCTACAGACATCGTTACTTCTCAGAATCTACAATAGTAGCGGTCATTTCAGCGGATGCCACTACTTTGCCATCTACGTAAGCCTTCCCTTTCATTTTAGCTGTGGACTTATACATTTTTATAACTTCGACCTCAAGTCTCATTTGGTCTCCCGGAGTCACCGGTTTCCTAAATTTAGCATTATTGATCCCGGTAAAGTAGACAAGTTTTCCTTTGGGATCCTCATCATAATTTAATAAGAGAAAACCTCCTGCTTGAGCCATTGCCTCAACGATCAAAACGCCCGGGAATATAGGATAATTAGGAAAATGTCCATCGAAAAAAGGTTCATTTCTTGTTACATTTTTAATAGCGACAACTTTAACTCGGGGAGTAATTTCAATAACGCGGTCTATAAGAAGAAACGGGTACCGATGAGGCAGGATTTTCTCAATCGCCCGAATATCAATTATATCCCCGCTCTTGCTGCGCGTTTGGGATTTTGATGCAAGTTTTTTCTTTTCCTGATACTTAAAAAGCTTTTTCACCAATTCGATATTCGCTTCATGCCCGCTTCGAGCGGCTAGCACATGTGCTTTTATCGGAACACCGAGAAGAGCGAGATCTCCTATAAGATCCAGCGTCTTGTGCCTCACCGGTTCGTTCTCAAATCTCAATCTTTTGCCATTCAGTATGCCCGAGCTTGGCACACTGACTTTTCCCTTGATGCTTAGTAATTTTTTCAATGATTCAATATCTTTTTTATGGAGCTTTCTATCGACAACTACTATGGCATTATTTAAGTTTCCACCCCTTATGAGACCCGCCTTGTGTAATTCCTCCACTTCGTGCAGAAAGCAAAATGTTCTCGCTGGAGCAAATTCTTTCACATATTCTTTTTCGAGCGAGTACATAGAAGTATATTTCTTTCCGATAGCGGAATTTTCGTAATCAACAAGAAATGTTACTCTGAATTCATCTGATGGTAATACAACTATCTCGGCATCACGATTTGGCTGTGCTACTGTTATGGGCTCATCGATATAAAGATAGTCTCTTACTGCAGATTGATCCACAATTCCAGCTTTCTGAAGCACATCCACAAAAGGTTTAGCGCTCCCATCTCCAACCGGAGGTTCCTTATTAGTGAGCTCTACATAGACATTATCAATTTGGAGCCCCGCTAATGCACTCAATACGTGCTCCACTGTATGGATGCGGACTCCATTCTGTTCAATACTTGTCCCACGCTGTAAGTCCACTACATTTTTAATATGAGGAATAACTTCCGGGCTATTTTCCAGATCCGTGCGTACGAATCTAACTCCATGATTAACCGGAGCAGGTCTAAATGTAACTCGACTTTTTAATCCCGTGTGTAATCCTATTCCGGAAAAATGCACCGGATCGGTGATAGTTCTTTGATAATCACTCATTCTCGCTAAACCTATTTTTTAATTTGTCAACTTCCTGTTCCAGTTCTTTTATTCGCTCTGATAACTTCGGAACTCTGCTAATATTTGCGTCTTTATTCAAACTTTCTTTATGAAGGCGAGCGGGTATTCCTGAAATTGCTACTCCGTCAGGAAATGATTTCATTACGCCTGATTTTCCGGCTATCTTCACTCCATCCCCGATTTGGATATGTCCTATTATCCCTACTTGTCCGCCCATCAGCACTCCGTTACCCACAACCGTACTTCCGGCAATTCCTGCAAGAGCTGCGATAATAGTATTTTCCCCTATTTCCACATTGTGCGATATATGTACCAGATTATCGAGCTTGGCTCCTTTCCGAATCAGTGTAGTCCCCATAGTTCCTCTATCAACACAACAGTTTGCTCCAATAGATACATCATCTTCAATAACAACACTCCCCACTTGAGGAACTTTCATAATACTGTTTCCATCTTGAAGATATCCAAATCCTTCTCCGCCGATGACCGCTCCGCTCCCAATTTCAACCCTGTTGCCGATAGTAACTTTATATGACAAAACAACACCCGGATTTATAACACACTCATCTCCGAGTGTGACGTCCGAGCCAATGACAACATTTTCCATAATTTTGCATTTAGTACCTAAAACAGCATCACCCTTTATGACAGCGCCTGCGCCGACATAACTTCCTTCTCCTATAGCGACATTTTCATCAATTATAGCCTTCTCGTCTATATGTGGCTCGACATCTTCACCGGGATTGAAATATTGTAATGTTTTCGCCTTGGCCAACTGCGTGTCAGATACAAGAATTGCCGGAATTTGAAGAGAGTCCATTTCATAAGAAATAATAACTGCAGATGCTTTAGATTCAGCAAGCAGTGCTTCATATTTCTTATTCGCTATAAAAGTTATCTGCCCCGATTCAGCAGAAGCTATCTCGGCGATCCCGGCAATACTGATCGATCCCTCTCCGATAAGTGTCCCCTGGAGAAGATCACTCAGCTCCGAAAGGCTTATTGGCATAATTTTTACTTCCCACCTGACTTGCCAATTCCGGTTCTCAGCCTTTCAACAACTTTATCGGTAAGGTTATCTTCAGTTTTCTTAAAGGGAATACTGCCTCGTGCAGCATCAAGAACCATATCATAACCTTCTTCGGCGGCGATTTCAGATAATGCGATAATTATATCATCCATAGCTTTTTGTGATAGTTGGCGTTGGGATTTATATATTGTTCCACCCGGACCAAATATATCTTCAGTAGATATACGAATAATGTTTTGCTTTGCTGCTATTTCGTTGTCCTTATCTGCTAATCGCGAAGAGCTCCATGTAAATCTACCTTTTTCCCTTTCGATTTGCAGACTGTCGAGTTGAGCCCATAATTTCTGAAGATCTTTTTCCGCATTTGCCGCA
>CBDUTM010000177.1:0-4656 GCA_965369985.1 uncultured bacterium
GCAAGAGACGCTAACGGAATTTCGGTGCCTGTTGCGGTAAGAAATGTCATATTCTTGAGCTGTTCGAGATTTTCCATATCTTCTTCGTTGTATTGAACTCGAATATCGATCTCTCTTTCCGCAGATTGGTATTCGGGTAACTCAATGCCTCGAAGAGCATAGGATATCTGTCCGGATATCACACGGGGATTTATCCCGTATTTAGAAGCCTGATCTCTCTTGATGAAAATCTGAATTTCGGATGCACCCTTATCCCGATCCGTTTCCACGCTGAGTAGTTCCGGAATATGACTAAGCCTCCGTTCCACTTCTATAGCCAACTCAACAAGCGTTTGTGTATCATCTCCTTCCAAAACTATTGAAACAGAGGAATCATTGCCCGAATTATCTCTCCATCTATTTTTAATTTTCACGCCGGGGAATTTAGGAATATTTTCCTTCAGGTCAGCCATGATCTCTTCTCTGTTCATAATGGTGTCATTTGCAATTCCGGTTATATTAGCAAAATTTTTCCACGCCACTTGCCACCATTGGGATTCTTTCGATGGATTTAAGAATATCCTCACAACACCCCAATTATTGGAATGCCTTGAATTTATGGTTTTTACATTAAATTTAACTTCATTTGCGTAAACATAATTCTCGATCGTATCTACAAGAGCTTGCGCATCATCCATAGTATAGTGCTCTGGCATATCTAAGATAAGCCGCACATCGTTTATATTACCGCCTCCTGAATCGGCGTTCTTTACATTACTCATAGGTATTGCCATGCTGATCATTAAAATTAGCACTATGATCGCCGTGTCTTGCCTATGGCTTAGTGTCCATTTGAGCATTCTGTCATAAGTTTCCGTTCCCTTCTCAATGAGCCCTGCCCGATGAGTTTTCTTCTGAGAGACAAGTCGAGTTGTAGCCAGCGGGATGATCACAAGAGCCACAAACAGCGATGCAATTAATGCGATCATCACGGGGAGTCCGATTCGAAACATATAAAAAGAAAAGCCCGCATCGTCATTCATTAATATTAACGGCAGGAACACCACCACTGTAGTCAGAGTAGCCATGGTTATGGCAAGCGATACTTCGCTCGCCCCTTTAACTGATGATTCTTCTCGACTCATCCCCTTATTTCTTAGTCGGTAGATATTTTCAACAATGACAATAGAGTTATCAACTACGAGCCCTACACTCAACATCAACCCCATCATTGTGATAACGTTCAACGTCCAGTCGATAAAATATAGTACTGTAAGTGTAATTAATAATGACAAAGGAATCGCCAGATTAATAATTGCGGTCATTTTAAATCGGCGTAAAAAGAAAAAGAGCAACATAAATGCGAATCCGCCACCCCAAAGCCCGGCGTTTACAAGATTCTGAACAGAATCTGTAATAAATCCGCCCTGATTGAAAAAGACATTAACTTTCATCCCGTTTAGTTCATCAATTTTCTCAAGCTCTTTGAGTTTTACGGTTATTGCTTCCGAGAGTTCGACTGTATTTGCCATTGATTCCTTAAATACGCCGATACTTATCGCCTTTTGACCGTCAATTTGCTGACTCCATCGCCGCTGCCTCGGTTCATCATAGATAATGTCAGCAATATCTTTAAGATAAAGGTTTTCACCGGCAATCCTGATATTTCTCACATCTTCAATATTCCGATATTTACCAACCGATCTGACATAGATCTTCTGGTTTCCGTCATAAACATATCCGCTGGAAAGGGAAAAATTATCTTTTCGAAGATCTTGAATAAGCTGAAATGTATTTATTTTATGAGCCTTCACCTTATCTTGATCAACCAATATCTGAATGATCTTCTCGGAAGCGCCCCACATCTCGACATTTGCAACTCCGTCAATTTGTTCTAACACTCTCTTAACATAAAAATCTACAGTGAAATACGGGTCCGGGTCATCTTCGGGAATTGTCATCCCAAACCATACTATCGGATCATCATTCTGCCTGAATTTCCTGATCCAAACATTTTCAATGTCATCGGGAAATTCAGAAGCAAGTAACCTGTCCATCCGCTCACGGACTAGCATATACGCCACATCCATATTAGTACCATTTGCGAATTCAAGCCATATCCAACATCCGTTGGAATGACTGCTCGAACTTATTGCCCTGATCCCGCTTACAGTTTGAAGGATCTCCTCAGAAGGTCTGGCTATCTGATCTTCTACTTCTTTAGGATTTGTTTCGCGGTACGGGACCCAAACACCCAAAAACGGAGGGATGTATCCATCGGGCATCAGTTCAAGCGGTATCTGAGTGTACGCAATAAATCCGACTACCAGGATCGCCATAAAAGTCATTAAAACGGTAACGGGTCTGTGCACCGAAAATTTGGGTAGAAATGAATCCTTAATATTCACGAAAGCTCCTTTGTATAGAGTTTCATATAATTTAATCCTTCCTGTCAACTAAAGCATAGACAGTAGGAATTACCAATAAAGTTAAAACGGTTGAACTTACTAATCCAGCAACAACTGTAATTGCCATAGGTGTTCTAATTTCAGCGCCTTCTCCGAATCCGAGCGCCATCGGCATCAATCCGAGCACTGTTGTAGCGGTTGTCATTAAAATTGGGCGAAGTCTTACCGTGCCTGCAGTAACTATCGCCTCTATTTTTTCCATTCCATTTGCGCGAAGATGATTTATATAATCCACCAAGACTATAGCGTTATTTACGACAATACCGGCTAACATTATTAAACCAAGAAAGACAACTACGCTCAATGGTACCGATAGAAGCCAAAGCACTCCCACCACCCCGATTAGAGCCAGCGGAATCGTGAACATTATTACAAACGGGTGAATAAGAGATTCAAACTGTGATGCCATGACAACGTACACAAGAAACAATGCAAGCGACAGCGCAAGAATAAGACTGTTTATGGAAGTATTCATCTCCTCCTTTTGAC
This sequence comes from uncultured bacterium, assembly GCA_965369985.1. GTDB lineage: Bacteria > Fidelibacterota > SORT01 > SORT01 > SORT01 > JACZTG01. The sequence continues at coordinate 2,937 of CBDUTM010000177.1, forward strand.
CGCTAAGTGCGTAGCTGAAACCGTATGGCCATCTGATGTCATCGAGTGCTACAACGATATTATCCAATGCGCTTCCAAGATCTATCCCTGAAGTATTAGCCGTTATCACCGCCACACGCTGCTGCTCGACCCGCCTTATCTCACTGGGTCCCTCACCGATCGTTATCCGGGCTACAGCGTCAAGAAATATCGGTACTTGTCCGCCGGGATTAACTACAATCCTACGAAGAGCATCTATACTTCCCTTATCCTCGTCGTTCAATCGAACGAGTATGTCTATCCTTCTGTCCTTTTCTTTAAAGAATGTCGCCACTTCCCCTTTGATCTTGTTTCTGACGATGCTCGCTACTTCAAATATTTTTAGTCCGTATTTTGCCAACAATTTTCTGTCATAGAAAATTTGAACCTCAGGATTTCCTGTTTGTATATTGGATTTAACGTCTGTTAAACCGGGAAGTCCACTTAGCTGATTTTCTACTTCTAACGATAATCGTTTGAGGGTTGAAAGGTCAAATCCCTGCACCTGCACTTCAACAGGTGTTTTGAAGCTGAATAATGCCGGGCGCGATATTTTTGTGACTATTCCCGGAATTTGGGCGAGTTCACTTCTTATATCAGCGATAAGCGCTGTTTCATATTCTTCTCTTACAAATTCAGAGGGCATTCGAATGGTTAGTTTGCCTGTATGCTCTCCTTCATCGCTTTTAAGGTTCGCAGATTTTTCAGCACCGATAACAACGGAGATCTCCTTGATCATATCCATTCCGCTGATCCGGTTCTCAACTTCCCGCAGCTTTTTATCTGTTTCCTCAATACGAGTGCCTACAGGGAGATAAACTTCCACAATAAATTCGCCCTGATGCACTTCCGGGATCAGCTCGCTGCCTAATGAGGGAATGAGTAGGAACCAAACGATTGCAAGAAGACCAGCGGCGGAGCCGATCACAGTTCCTTTATTCTTTAGAGACCATCTGATGGCTATGGGGTATACCCGGTTTACCTGATCGAAACTTTTTTCGAAAATAACTATTAACGGTTTTGCCGCTGGATTAAGAATAATCCCGGCAAGTGCCCAAAGAAATGTTCCAATTAGCGTACCTAAATTCATAAACGCCACGCCGGATCGTCCCAGTAAGGAGCCGATTAGCCCTATGATAAATCGTAATAGAAAATAGATAAAGACCATCGGCGTTGCTACACCTAATAATATTTGCCTAAGCCAATACCGCCAGGATTTATATGTATAGCCTTCAGGTTTTCTGAATTTCATTAAAAACGCCCAAATCGCTTTCCCGATCAGAGCAGGAGCATCAAATACAAGCAATCCCTCCCATATTTTTTGCGTAAATTTCAATTTGAAGATACCATCGTAATTCGCCCACCCGGATAGGTTCCGAAAATAGTCGTCCCATCTTTTTATAAATAACGAGAGTAGTTTTACTATAGGAGAAAGAAAGGTAAAAAGAATGATCAATATTATTTTTGTAAACAGGAGAATCAGAGCAGCCAGCAGAGATACAAGTTTAAAAAGAAATTCGCCTACAAGCCGCAAGGTATATAGCGCGTATTTAATAGATTTTTTCTTCAAAGAATAGAAATCAGATTCAGAAATTTCTTTTATCCGTTCAATAGATCTTAATTCCATAAAATTCATACTTTGAATATCGTTTAGAGTTACACCTGATTTAGAGAGACTCAACTTCCTTGAGGCGAGCATTGG
>CBDUTM010000178.1:0-4651 GCA_965369985.1 uncultured bacterium
CTAATACGTTCTCTTCCAATTCACCGTCAGCGTCTGTGCCTTTCAGCCATTCGTCCCCATCGACAATTGCTCCGAGCTTATCCCTCAACTCGACTATCAACCTCTGAGCGGTTTTCTTTCCAATTCCTTTGATCGTAGTGAGTCTTTCAACATCTCCTTCTCGAACCGAATTCTTAAGCTGAACGATTCCTGTTCCGGATAATATTCCTAAAGCTACTTTAGGTCCGATGCCGGATACTCCGATCAAATATCGGAACATTTCGAGCTCGTCCGTATTGATGAATCCGTAAAGCGACATCTCATCTTCCCGAACATGAAAATGAGTATGTAACAGGAGCGAAGAACCTTTGTCAGGCAGCTTTTCGTAAGTGCTTAAAGGAATATTGATTTTTAATCCGAAGCCACCGACCTCTATCGTGGCGATTGTCGGTTGCCTGTCAACAAGAGTGCCCTTTATATAACTTATCATTTAATCACCGTTCCGTGATTCGCATGACAAATTGCCGCAGCTAATGCATCAGATGCGTGTTGACCTGAAATATCATCCAAATTCAGCAAATTTTTCACCATATATTCAACCTGCACTTTTGATGCGGCACCGTTCCCCACGACTGATTGCTTGATCTTACGCGCCGAATACTCAACGCTCTTCACGTCGGATTGTGCTAACGTCAGCAGGAGCGCGCCGCGGGCATGTCCCATCTGCAAAGCTGTCTTAGCATTTGCACCGTAAAAAGTTTCTTCGATAACGCCTACGTCAGGATTGGATAAATCAAGGATATCCCGAAGCCAATTACTCAATTTAAGGAGCCGCGTGCCGAAATCGGTTTTAGAATTTGTACTGATCTCACCTGAATCCACATAATGAAGATGACTCCCCTCCTGTCTGATTACACCGTATCCGGCAGTTGCGAGTCCCGGATCAATTCCGAGGATTGTTATACTTCCATTATCTTCAGACAGCTGCCATTTCCTCAAGGATTTTTTCGTCTATATCAAAATTCGAATATACGTTTTGAACGTCGTCATGATTCTCCAGATGTTCCATAAGCTGGATTAGATTCCGCGCATCTGGGCCATCAATATCTTTTGTTGTGGTAGGGATTTGCGTAAGCTCTGCTGAATCAAAAGTGATATCAGAATCGTTTAGAGCTGACTTAACGCTCTCGAATTTATCCGGCGAAGTTACAACTTCGTAAACTTCACCCTCAACTGTTATATCGTCCGCGCCTGCGTCAACAACGATGCCGAATAGATCATCTTCACTCACGCTTGCTTTCATAATAGTCAGCAGCCCCTTCGCCTCGAATTGCCATGCTACACTTCCCGGACCGGCAAGAGAGCCCTCATATTTCGTTAATAAATGCCGAATTTCAGAAACTGTCCTGTTTTTATTATCCGTCAGAGTGTGAATTAATAATGCTGCTCCCCCCGGACCGTATCCCTCATATGATGCTTCCTCGTAGACGATTCCCGGAAGTTCACCTGTTCCTTTCTTTATCGCCTTTTCGATATTTGAAGCCGGCATATTAACTGATTTGGCGGTTGTGATGGCACTTCTGAGTCTTGGGTTTGCGCTCTCATCTCCCCCTCCCTCTTTTGCTGCCACAGTCAACTCTTTAATTACCTTAGTAAATATCTGCCCGCGTTTCGCATCTGCCACACCTTTCTTTCTCTTGATAGTGCTCCATTTCGAATGTCCGGACATCTAAATTACCCCTGAAAACTTCTAACAATTATAATGAACAATGGTTTTATCTAATCAGCATAATGTAGATTATGTCTCGTTCTGATGCAATGAAAAGGTAATTGCCAATCGTATTTTTTGGAATGAATATAACCGAAAAATTTAATCGGTTTTGACACTAAATTTGTGACGATCCGAATGTCCGAACTCAGTTGAGACAGTCCCGGATTTTACATCTTGAACCTAAGTTGCAGCTTAGCTAAGCGCGTCCTGATTGAATAGTAGTTGCGCCTGAAACTTTAGATGTATCCTGCGAACGTCTGCCGGGTGCCTTAACCAACGCTATATCTATTACGTCTATCATTTCCGAAACGTAATGGAATTTCAATCCCTTCAGAGTATCTTTTGGAATTTCTTCAACATCCTTTTTGTTCTTCGCCGGAAGAATGACCTGTTTTATACCAGCGCGATGTGCAGCGATAACTTTTTCTCTTATACCACCGACAGGAAGCACAGTTCCTCTAAGCGTAATTTCCCCTGTCATCGCAGTATCAAGTTTTAGTCTTCTCTTCGTGAGTACAGATACGAGCGCAGATAACATGGTAACGCCCGCTGAGGGACCGTCTTTAGGTATTGCTCCCGCGGGAACATGGATGTGAATATCAGTAGTTTCGATAAATTTCGGGTTAATTCCGAATTTTTCGCCTTCGGAACGAATAAATGAGAGTGCAGCCTCGGCTGATTCCTTCATCACATCACCCAATTGACCGGTTAGATTCATCTTTCCTTTGCCGGGCATGGCTGTTGCTTCAATAAAGAGTATATCGCCTCCCGTAGGAGTAAACGCAAGTCCCGTGGCAATTCCGGGTCTTTTTATCCTTTCAGCTATATCGGAGAAATACCTCGCTGCGCCAAGATATTCAGCCACTTTGCCATGATTGATTATAGTTTTCTTTCTCTTCTTCTTGTTTTCAACTATTTCCCGCACTACACCTCTGCACACATTTGCTATTTCACGTTCGAGGTTTCTGACTCCCGATTCACGAGTATAAGAGTGTATGATCTCCCTCAATCCGGAATCGTCGAAGACAAGTTTTTTGTTGGTAAGGCCGTGTTCTTTCAGCTGCTTCGGTATGAGGAATTTATTGGCGATCTGAGCTTTTTCCTCTTCGATGTAACCGGAGAAATTAATTATCTCCATTCTGTCTTTCAGGGCAGCAGGTATCGGATCGGAAACATTTGCCGTGGCTATGAACATTACTTTCGATAGATCAAATTCTACTTCTAAATAATGATCCGAGAAAGTATCGTTTTGATCGGGGTCGAGAACCTCAAGCAGAGCTGATGACGGATCACCCCGAAAGTCTTTACCTACCTTATCAATTTCGTCAAGCATAAATATAGGATTATTCGAACCGGCTTTTTTCAATCCCTGAATAATTCGTCCGGGTAGAGCTCCTATGTATGTTCTTCTGTGACCTCTGATTTCCGCCTCGTCGTGTACTCCGCCGAGAGAAATGCGAACAAATTTTCTGCCAACCGCTTCCGCGATCGATTTGCCCACTGAAGTCTTACCGGTTCCGGGAGGTCCGACAAAACAAAGTATCGGTCCTTTCATGTCAGATTTAAGCTGTTTTACTGACAGATATTCCAAAATTCTTTTCTTTACTTTTTCTAACCCGAAATGATCGCCGTCAAGAACATCCTTAGCGCCTTTAATATCCAAATTTTCCTCAGTCTCCACATCCCAGGGAAGATCTAACAACCAATCTAAATAAGTACGCGAAACAGTGTACTCCGGGGACGATGGAGGTATTCTGCTAAGCCTGTCAAGCTCCTTTTCTGCCACTTTGACAGCTTCTTCGCTTAGATTAGCCTCTTCCATACGCTCTCGCAGCTCTTTTAACTCCATTGTGAGATCGTCATCCTCGCCTAATTCCCGCTTAATAGCCTTCAATTGTTCCCTCAGGAAATAATCCCTCTGAGTTTTGTTGATTTCTCCCTGAACTTCTGACTGGATCTTTTCTCCCAATTGTAACCTTTGAAGTTCTTTGTTCAGGATAATAATTGCTTCTTCCAAACGTCTGCGAAGATTTACTTCTTCCAATATGCCTTGCTTTTCCTCGGTGCGAATATTTAAAACGGAGATTGCTCTGTCAACCAATTTACCCGGTTCATCCATATTGGACAGAAGCGACGTATGTTCCATAGAAAGATATGGAGCGATCTCCACTATATCCTGGAATACGGATTTAACATTTACCACCATCGCTTCGATTTCGAGGTCTGTGTCTCCTTCGTCGTCTCCTATCTGTTGGACAGCCGCTTTTATATATGGCTCTTCCTCTAAATAGGTTATTAATTTTATCCGTTGAAGACCTTGAATAATTGCGCTTTTACTGCCGTCAGGCATATCGAAAACTTTTAAAACAGCCGCAAGCGTTCCCCATGAATATAAATCGGAAGATTCAGGATGCTCGATCGATCCATCTCTTTGAGCAACCACTCCGATCAGCTTATCCGATTCGCTTACTTTGGAAATCAAACTAACAGATTTTTCCCTTCCGATCGAAATCGGAATCACCTGCTGAGGAAAGAGTACTGTATTTCTCAGAGGTAATATCGGAAGTACTTCCGGAATGTGTTCGTTATCGAAGCTGTCCATTTTATCTCTCATTTCATTATTCTCATTTTAATCACTAAAAATTGCAACAATTATGCCAATTCTATGCCTAATTCATTAGATTGAAGCTGCTATTCAAATATACGGAATATATACATAATAATCAATTTACTTTTAATTAATATTTACTGCCAATATGGCGTATTTGCTGCCATTAACTCTGATACGTATATCAATTAATTATTAATTTCAGTGGAGGTAAGTACATATATTTCAGCAGAGAATCAGCTGCTGTGAAATCAAAAATATCATCAATATTTTTATCTCTTATCAAACCATAC
>CBDUTM010000179.1:0-4646 GCA_965369985.1 uncultured bacterium
GTGGAGCGACTCGGGCGCAACAGTAACTGTTACGAATGAATCTACCATTGTCAAATACGGCACTCAATCAGCACAAATTGATTTTGTTTCATCACCGATAAATTCCTATGCTAATCGTGATACTGTACTGTTAGTGGATGATCAGGATTATTTTTATCGGTTTTGGATCTATGCTTCGGCGCTATCAGCATCAGACCCGCTTTATCTTGATATTGTCGGTAACTCAACAGTGCACACACGACAATTAAACACGGGTACGGATGATCTCGGCGTTTCATATGCAACAGGAACCTGGCTCTATTTTGAGGGAATTTTTAAGGCTGATGGCGTGGTGGCGCACGAATTCAGGATCAGGAAAGAGGTCGATGATGAAAATGCGACAATTCAGATAGACCAGATGGATTGCCAGGTCAATTTAGTTGATAATGCCGGACTTGAGGGAACTTATGCAGCCGGACTTGCGCCGGGTTGGGCATTAAGAAATACGCCGACAGTCGCGGAAGAAAACAGTATCGTTCATTCGGGGGGAGCTTCACAAAAGATCACGGGAACAGGGGTTTTTGAGGGCGTGGCACAGAATGTTACTTTAGCCGCCGACACCTGGTACATGGAATTTATATGGGCGAGGGGCGCTGTAGGGGGAGAAGAATTTAATTTACAGGTCGCAGACCTCACCGATGTAACTTATGTCCCTCTTGTAGTTGACCTGACGACCTCCTGGAAGAAATATTATATCCTCTTTCGAACAGGCTCGGATACATCAGGTCAGATCAGAGTATTTATGACCGATAGCGGTGATACGATTTATGTTGACGATGCGGGAATAATCGAACTCGACACTGTGACGGCAAACGCCGCCGGCGGCACTACACCTGAATTTGATTCTTACTCGCAAGAGCGCTTCGGACAAGGCTTACAGCTGGACGGAGGCGATACTCTATCCTGGAATATCCAAGCAAATAAAGATGAAGGTTCTATCGTCGTCTGGCTGAAACCGATGTTCGGCTCGGTCTGGACGGATAATGATCATGATGCAGTATTTTGCGAGGCGCAGTATGACGCAAATAATTTCCTTCGACTTTTCTATGACGGCGCAAACGGAAAGATCATATTTAGAAAAAGAGTAAGCGGGACCGATTATGATGCAGAATTTTCCGCGCCTGTTTTCAATGCCGGGGATACTCTCTGTCTTGCAGGCACTTACGGAGCGGGAGGGGTGAAGGTTTTCGTGAATGGCGTCGTAGGGAGCGTATCAAATTCAAACATTTCGGCTCTGGGTGGTAATCCCACGACCCTGTTTATGAGCGACGCAACGCAAACGCTCTTTCCCGATGCCATTGTTGATGAGCTCTACTTGTTTTCCCGTGAACTATCCGAAGTAGAAGCGCTGAAGTATTCTAACTCTGCTACCGCTGTAAAGAATGACAACGCAAAATTCAGTATGACGAAAGTTCTAAGCGAAGGGGACAGGTTATTGCTTGACAGCAAAAAACAGAGTGTGGAATTCTTCGACAAATCTGCCGGTACTTTCACCAATGCAGTAGCTTCTATGGATATCGGCTCGATCCTGCCGAAATTCGAATCGAACAGAACGGTTATTTATAATAAATCAGCCAATGGTGGATTGAATATTAAATATCGGAAGCGGTGGCTCTGAAATTGGTGTGCATGAGATCATATAGACAACCACCCCTCATTCCCCTCCTTGGAAAGGAGGGGAAGATAATCTCCACCCTCGAGGGAGGTGTCACGAAGTGACGCCTGCCCGACATCAGTCAGGCGGGGAGGGTGTGATTCTGGAAATACACTCAAATAGTCTTTGCGCCGATAGGTCACACCCCTCGCCTCTGCGAGGCACTCCCCTCAAGGGGAGAGAAATAATGTGCAGTCGGGGCAAGACCCCAACCAGCACTTTTGATCAGGAAAAAACTATAAAAATTTGATGTGCGGGTTAGGGCTTGCCCTGACCGCATTTAAATAAAGAGGTAGTTCTAATTATGGCTAAATACCGGCTTGAACTCTATGATTCCGCAAACTCGTCCCGAGAGATCATAATTCCTACAGACGACCTGATCTTCGCGAATATGACAGACGAGTTAAACGGCGATAACTCTTTAGCTATAGGCATTTCAAGAACAAGTGACACCTGGTCTTTGATAGAAAACCGAATGATCATCCAGGTAGTGAATCTTGATGATGAAAGTTATCTGCCGTTCAGAATAAAACAAAAACTGGACATTCGGACAGAGAAAGATCCACCCACAGGATTGCTTGCCTGCGAGCATATTAAATATGATATGTTGGACGAGGTATATCCGAAATGGACTCCATACGTTCAGGCAAATCCTACCGCGGTGATGAACGAAATATTGAGTGAATCCTCATTCACGGTAGGGACGATCAGTCCGGCGACCAAACTTGATGTAGTTCTGAATTTCGGTTCTGTGCTTGAGCTTGTGGACGATGTTCGGGAAAAGCTCGGAAGCGATCTGATAGTGAATAACGATAAGAGCGTCAGTATCTTTGCCAGAGGAACGAACCGGAATGCGCGGCTGCGATATACACGCAATCTCACAGGTATCAGGAGAAACATTGACACGCGCGATCTGTTCAATGTCGTATTTCCGGCAGGAGGTGGGGAACCGCCTGCGGATATCGGCGGAGATGATATCCTCGAAACAGTTCCTGCGGAGCACATAGTAACCTCTATATCCGGCGCTACCATTAACTCTCATAATAGGCTGGTACCGTCAGACGATTCGTGGAATAACTATCATTTCGAGGTGACGAGAGCCGTCGGCGGAGTGTCAATCGGAGCTCGGCGTGAAATAATCGACTCGATGGCGGGAAGTCAGGTGGTGATAACAACCGCGCTGAGCAGTCTGACAGTAGGAGATTATTTCAAGATAGTCGCCGATGCATCAGGAACTGATTTTAATTATATAAGAGATGCAGGTTTTATAGCGTCGCACGGAACTGTGGAAGCGGCTCACTTTAATAGATCAATAGTTGAGGCGAGAAATCTACTTTTCAATCCTGATTTTTCAAGGGATTTCGTTTCCGGTCTTGCGGAAAACTGGTCTGTCGTCACTATCGGAGGATCATTTCCGGTCAGCGAAGTAACTGACAGAAATTTTGTCCGGTTTGGCTCGAAAAGCCAGAAGATCGAAGAAGCTGATGTGGGAGAAGGAATAACACAATCCGTGATATTAAAAACTAACAGCATATATTCCTTATATGTATGGGTGTATGTCGTATCAGGTAAAGTACAACTTGAATTCAATAACGGCGCAGATGACCAACCGTCAACTTCAGGCGAAACGGCCGAAACTTCAATTACCGGCGTTTGGTCGCAGCTAATAGTTGAGGGAATTATAGCTCAATCGACTGGCGGAACGGTGAAGATACTCTCCAGAGAGGCTCAATCTGAATTTTATGTGGATTCGGTTATGGTGGAAAAGGCGGCGCGATTGAGCGTTCCAAACGAATTTTATGCCATAAGCGGAGCGCGATTGCTGTGGGACGAAGGATTTGACGCTCTTCAGGAGAATAAAGCTCCGAAAACAAAATATGTCATAAACGCTGTTGACCTCTATGAGATGGACCCGGACGCGTTTCAATATGACAAGATCGAAGTGGGCGACACTATTTTGGTGCAGGACGATGAGCTTGGCATCGACATCAGCGCTCGAGTTCAATCGAAAAAACTTGATCTTCTGGAACCATGGAAAACAGAATATGAAATAGATAATTTTGCGGACCGATTGCCGAAAACGCTTCGGAATGAAGCGAGACGAAATAACCGTTTGATCCGGAACATCGGCAACCTTATGGGAAGACGTGTCGATGATAGGAAACTAAGTGACGGCGGTCTTGCCGTGAATAAACGCGAACTACGGATTTTGTGATAATTGTAAGGTAAAATACGGAACAAATTACCTAAATATGCGTATATACTTGTGTGAGGGAAACGAAGGAGTAAGATAATGAAGCGGACAATTTACGGGTGGGCATACTAACCCGTAACGGATAGATGAAAACGAATAAAAGCCTTGAGGAAACTCGGGGCTTTTGATTTTTATGCGGCTACGTTATATTCCCGTTTATGCTGACCAAACTGATGATCCGATGTTGATGTATGCGGCAGTAATGACAGCCGCTCTGATAGTTGCGGCGCTGACACTCTTTTCCGGATTCGGGATCGGTATGCTTCTGATGCCGGTCTTCGCACTGTTTTTTCCCATTGAATCAGCGATCATTATGACCGCAGTCGTCCACCTGAGCAATAATCTGTTCAAAGTCGCTATTATGGGGAAGTATGCCGATTGGAGTATCGCGTGGCGGTTCGTGCTGCCCGGACTGGTCACGTCCGCTTTAGGGGCGTATCTGCTGACGCGTATTTCTGTTTCTGCTCCGATATGGACATATGAGTTGAGCGGTACGCGGGAGATCACCATAGTTAAGATCGTGGTGGCGACTCTGATGATCTTATTTGCTCTGCTTGAGCTGACTCCGGCTAAGGAGAATCTCAAATTTTCGAAGCGGTATATCCCCCTTGGCGGTGCGTTATCAGGTTTTTTCGGCGGACTTTCCGGACATCAGGGCGCGCTGCGTGCGGCCTTTCTGCTCAGGTGGGGTCTGACGAG
>CBDUTM010000180.1:0-4641 GCA_965369985.1 uncultured bacterium
CCGGCTTAGTCAAGCTTCCTGAAGGGAGTGAAATGGTAATGCCGGGGGATAACGTGAGCCTTGAAGTTGAATTAATATCACCGATCGCGATGGAGAAGGAACTACGTTTCGCTATCCGGGAGGGTGGTCACACAGTTGGCGCAGGCGTCGTAACAGAGATAATAGAATAGGGATTTTTTAATGGCAGGACAGACAATAAGAATCAGGCTTAAAGCCTATGATCATCATCTGGTGGATAAATCCACAGCGTTGATCATGAAGACGGCAAGATCAACCGGAGCAGTAGTGTCTGGTCCTATACCTCTTCCCACGCGCAGAACAATAATTACGGTTCTTCGCTCTCCACATGTAAATAAGAAATCGAGAGAGCAGTTCCAGACAAAAATCCACAAAAGGTTATTGGACATTTTGAATTCCACGCCTAAAACCGTTGACGCACTGATGAAGCTCGACCTTCCATCAGGTGTTGATATTGAGATAAAGGTCTGATATGGCGGGACTGATAGGCAAAAAATTGGGTATGACCCGCTTCTTTATGGAAGACGGTAATAGTATTCCCGCAACACTTATAGAAGTGGAAACATGTATTGTCACGCAGATCAAAACTGATGAGACTGACGGTTACAACGCTATTCAAATAGCATATGATATTGTGAAGGAAGTTAAATCCAAGAAGCCACAGCTTGCCATTTATAAAAAATTGGGAATAGAGCCGAGAAAACATATGGCTGAGTTTGAAGGTCCTATAACAGTTATGGACGGTGAAGAGGAAAAAGCAGTTGAAGTCGGCGCGGAGCTCAATGTCGATCAGTTTCAGGAAGGCGAGTTGGTTAAGATCTCGTCTAAATCCAAAGGAAAAGGATTTGCCGGTGTCGTGAAAAGATATAATTTCGCAGGTGGTCCGAAAACTCACGGACAAACCGATATGCACAGGTCGCGTGGTTCGATCGGAGCGAGTTCCTGGCCTTCAAGAGTTTTTAAGGGGATGCGGATGGCAGGAAGAATGGGCGGAGATAAAATAACGCTGAAGAAGATTCGCATTTTGAAAATTGATCTAGAGAAAAATTTATTGGTAGTTAAGGGACCTGTTCCTGGAGCTATTAACGCTACAGTGAGAATTTGGAATTAAAATGAGAATAAACGTTTTAACAGCGAGCGGTGAGGATACGGGCAAGAAAGTAAATCTGAATCCACTCATCTTCGAAATTGAACCAAGCGACGACGCGATCTATTCGTCCGTGGTCGCCGAATTCGCTCATCTCAGACAAGGAAGCCGTGCTACGAAAAGCAAGGCAGAAGTCCAGGGGAGCGGAAAGAAACCGTGGCGTCAGAAGGGTACCGGGCGAGCGCGAGTCGGAACGATACGTACTCCTATTTGGAGAGGCGGTGGCCATACTTTTGCTATCAAGCCGGGAGTCAGCCGACACAAAGTGAATAAGAAAGTTAAGCAATTAGCGAGGAAGAGCGCTTTTTCACTGCACGCAAAAGCGGGAAGCATACGGGTCGTTGAGGAGCTGAGTTTTACCGATGCAAAGACCAAGCAGATGCGCAATTTACTTGCCGGACTTGAATTGACAGGAAGAAACAACCTTTTATTGGTAAAGGAACTCAGTGATAACGTCCTTTACGCTGCGAGAAATATACCGAATCTGATGGTTGTGAAAGCTGAGCATAGTTCCACATTAGATCTTCTCAGCAGCAAATATATCATTATAGAGACAGGTGCGGTTGAGACGCTGAACAAAGCATTTGATAAGCTGACCGCCACTACTCCCGCTGAAGAGGTAACCTCCAAATGAAAAACACTGTGATCATCAGACCTATAGTGACCGAAAAGATGCACAATCTTCAGGAAGCGAATAACAGTTACGCTTTTCAGGTATCTCCTGAATCCAATAAGTTGGAGATCAAAAAAGCCGTTGAAGAAAAATTCAGCGTGAGGGTCAAGAAAGTCAGAACTATGAATATAAAGGGTAAGAAAAGAAATCTTTCCGTGAAAAGCGGAGGGCGGACCATCAGAACAACCGGCAAAAAACCGAATTGGAAGAAAGCGATAGTCACGCTAATTGAAAATGAAACTATTGATATTTACGGTAACGAATCACCGTAAGAGAGTAAACAGAAATGCCTATAAAGAAATATAAACCGACAACACCCGCGCAAAGGTATAAGACCACTTCAACCTTTGAAGAAATAACTTCCACTAAACCTGAGAAGAGCCTTCTGAAGGTTCTGAAAAGAACAGGCGGAAGAAACAATCTCGGTAGAGTAACAGCGCGCAGAAGAGGCGGCGGTCATAAAAAGAAATACAGAATAATAGATTTCAAGAGAAACAAAACCGGAATCCCCGCTAAGGTGGCTACTATAGAATATGATCCGAACAGATCGGCGAGGATCGCATTGCTTCATTACGTTGACGGAGAAAAACGATATATTCTTTGTCCTGTGGGATTAAAAGTAGGCGATGAACTTCAATCAGGTTCAGGCTCACCTCTTAAATCGGGTAATGCCATGTCACTTGGTGATATTCCAACGGGTACCATGGTTCATAATATTGAAATGACTTTAGGTAAAGGCGGGCAGGCAGTCCGCAGCGCAGGAACTTCGGCTCAGGTGATGGCTAAAGAAGGGGATTATGTCCTCTTGAAAATGCCGTCGAGTGAAATTAGAATGGTGCGGAAAGAGTGTTTCGCAACTATCGGTCAAGTGGGGAACAGAGATCACGAACTTATAGTTATCGGGAAAGCTGGACGTTCCCGCTGGCTTGGAAAACGACCGAAAGTCAGAGGCGTTGCTATGAATCCGGTCGATCATCCAATGGGTGGCGGAGAAGGAAAATCCTCCGGAGGAAGGCATCCTGTATCGCCATGGGGTAAGCCGGCAAAGGGTGGCAAAACCCGCCGGAAGAAACATTCGGATAAATATATTGTTACACGGAGGTCGAAGTAAGATATGCCCAGGTCATTAAAAAAAGGTCCTTACATTGATGAGCGTCTCTTAAAGAGGGTACAGGAACTTAATAAGACGCGCGGGAAACAAGTTATACAGACGTGGTCACGAAGGACAACTATACCTCCGGATTTCGTCGGTCACACAATTGCGGTGCATAACGGTATAAAATTTATTCCGGTATATATATCGGAAAATATGGTAGGACATAAACTTGGCGAATTTTCACCAACGCGTACATTCCGGGCTCATTCAGGAACTAAAAAAGACGCATCGTCAAAGGTTAAGTAGAGATGAACGCTAGAGCGATAAAAAGATATTCAAGGCAGGGAGCGCGAAAAGTCAGACTTTTAGCCGACCTTATCAGAGGCAGAGATGTGGAAGACGCGATAAATATTCTGCATTTTTCAAAGAAAAAGGCCTCAACCGATCTGGAGAAGACGGTTCGCAGCGCTATAGCGAATCTTGTGAATTTAGAAGGAGGAAACGTGGATCCCGAAAATCTATTTGTAAAAGAAGTTTATGTGGACGGCGGTCCTTCAATTAAGAGGTTTCGACCCAGAGCGATGGGACGAGCAACTCCCATCTTAAAGAGGACAGCTCATATGACAGTTATAGTCGCCACACCGGACGAACGCAAAACTAAGGTTAGAGGTTAAGTATGGGACAGAAAGTACATCCTATCGGATTTAGACTCGGGTTTGTGAAAACCTGGGATTCTACCTGGTTCGACGAAAAGAATTTTGCCGCCAAGCTTAACCAGGATATTATGCTTCGGAAATATATCTATAAACGACTCGTTAAAGCGGCGGTGTCAAAAATACAGATCGAACATACGAACAAAAAAATTACAGTAACTATCCATACAGCCAGACCGGGAATCGTCATTGGAAGTAAAGGCTCGGAAGTCAATAAATTGCGCGAAGAGCTTAAAAAAATCACCGGTAGGGATGTGGCGGTGAATGTGAGCGAAATCAAACGACCCGAACTTGACGCTATGCTCGTGGCACAAAATATAGCACGTCAGTTGGAAGAAAAGGTTTCTCACAGGCGAGCCATAAAGAAATCCATAATGTCCACGATGAGAATGGGCGCCGGCGGAATACGGATCGGAGCGGGCGGAAGACTTGGCGGTTCAGAGATGGGCAGGCGAGAACGTTTTCAGGAAGGCAGAGTACCTTTGCAAACACTCCGCGCTGAAATTGATTATGCAGCAGCAACAGCATTCACAACTTATGGAACTGTAGGCGTTAAAGTCTGGATCTACACAGGAGAAGCTCAACCCAAGAAATCGGATGAGAGCTAAAGAGAGATGTTAGAACCAAGGAAAGTAAAACACAGAAAAGAGCAACGCGGAAGAAATAAAGGAATGGCTCATCGCGGCTCAAAAGTCTCATTCGGGACTTACGGTTTGAAAGCATTGGAACCCGCATGGATAACCGGGCGACAGATAGAGGCGGCACGAGTTGCCATAACGCGTAAAGTGAAAAAACACGGCAAACTCTGGATACGGATCTTCCCTAATAAGCCTGTTACCCAGAAGCCTGCGGAAACGAGGATGGGTAAAGGAAAAGGTTCACCAGAATATTTTATTGCAGTAGTGAAACCGGGACGGATCTTATTTGAGATCGATGGTGTGGATGATGAGACGGCTCAGGAAGCGTTCAGGCTCGGCGCACATAAGCTGCCCAT
>CBDUTM010000181.1:0-4640 GCA_965369985.1 uncultured bacterium
GATCGTTAGTAAGATCAAGTTGCGTCCGATAATGAGTTGAAAGCAGGGCTAATCTTATTGCTTCAGGAGAATGACCTTCTTTAATCAAATCATCCAGCAGCCTAATGTTACCAAGCGATTTGGACATTTTTTTACCATCAAGTATCAGGTGAGCACAGTGAACCCAAAAACTGACAAACTTGTTTCCTGTAGCGGCTTCGCTCTGGGCGATCTCATTTTCATGATGAGGAAAAATGTTATCCACACCGCCGCAGTGAATATCTATCTGCTCGCCAAGGTGAGTCATCGACATTGCCGAGCATTCTATATGCCAACCGGGACGCCCTTTTCCCAGCGACGTCTCCCAATAAATCTCTCCGTCAGATTCCTTCCAGGCTTTCCATAGCACGAAATCGCGTGCACCGCCTTTTTCGTATTCGTCGTCCTGAACTCGCTCACCGGAACGCATATCTTCAGGATTTAGATGAACGAGCTTTCCGTAATCAGGATATTTGTCTATAGAAAAGTAGATGGAGCCGTCATCAGATTTATATGCAAATTCTTTTTCAATCAGACGGTTTATTAATTCAACCATTTCATCTATTGTCTCTGTCGCTCGCGGATACTCATCTGCTTCTTTTATCTTGAGTGTATCAAGCCCCGCTTTAAAATCATCCTCATATTTTTTTGTGAATGCTTTCAGTTCTTCTAATTTTCCACCCGATGCAGCGATGGTTTTATCATCGACATCTGTGATGTTCATAACTAATTTCACCTTATATCCACTGTATTCAAGGTATCTTCTAAGAAGATCTTCAAACACATAGGCTCGGTAATTTCCGATATGGGGGTAATCATATACAGTTGGGCCGCAGGCATACATTTTCACTTCCCCATCTTTCAGGGTTGTGAACAATTCCTTCCTTCGAGTAAGGGTATTATAAAGTTTTAGAGCCACGTTCAATATTACCATAACTAAAATGCTTATACAAATAAATTATGAGTTCATTTTAGTTTAAGCTTAGACTAATTAGGATTTTAATGCATTTAACTTGCATTACGCCATATTCCCAAAAGCGTTGATACAACTACCTTAAAAGCGAAATAATATTATATATTTAATATACATTATACAGGCTTTAAATAATATTCACAGCTACAGACAGTGTATAATAAACAAAATTCGCTCATATTATTAGTTTATATTTAAACTATAAAATAGACTTAATACTTCGCCAAAACATTTTGCTTATTATTCTTCTAATGAAAAAATTTGTGATAAATTGAATTTGGATATTTTTTGGTAATACAATATGTAGATAAATTTGAATTGATAATTTACATATAGCAACTTATAAACAAAAGGTGGACAAAATAACAGTTTAAACCTAAACCGTTATTCTATTCCTAAGACATCAAGCAAAACGGCGTACTCAAATGCCTTCTCTTTCAGATAATCATACCTTCCTGATGCTCCCATATGACCTGCCCCCATCTTCGTCTCAAGAATCAACAAGTTGTCATTGGTCTTAAGGTCTCTCAACTTCGCTGTCCATTTCGCCGGCTCCCAATATTCTACGCGCGGGTCATTCAAGCCAGCCTTGATAAACATATTAGGATAATCTTTTTCGACCACATTATCATACGGGGAATACTTGACAATATAATCATAATCTTCTTTTACCTTCGGATTACCCCATTCTTCCCACTCGATTGTAGTAAGCGGAATAGTTTCATCCAACATCGTATTTATTACATCCACAAACGGCACACTCGCTATCACTAGCTCAAATAAATCCGGCTTCATATTCGTAACGGCACCCATTAACAACCCCCCTGCACTTCCACCGGAGATAACCAATTTTTCCTTATTAGTATATTGTTCAACTATTAAATATTCCGCACAAGCAATGAAGTCGGTAAACGAATTTATCTTATTTTTCAACTTTCCGTCTTCATACCATTTTCGCCCCATCTCTCCGCCGCCCCGAATATGCGCTATTGCATAGACAAACCCTCTGTCTAACAACGACAATATCTTCGAATCGAATGAGGGCTCTCTGCTTGACCCATACGAACCGTACCCATATAACACGGCCGGGCGACTTCCATCCGTAACATAATCGTTCCTGTACACTATAGAAATTGGGATGCTTTTCCCGTCGGTAGCGGTGGCGAATATACGACGGGTTGTGTAATCTTTTTTATCGTAACCACCAAGCACTTCATATTCTTTCAGAAGCATTTGTTTTTTAGTTCCCATGTCATGATCTATCACACTTTTCGGTGTGATCATCGAAGTGTAAGTAAACCGTAGCTCCTTTTTGTTAAACTCTCTGTTTCCATTTGCGCGAAATGTATATACCGGTTCAGGAAAATCAACATAATAGTGTGTGTTGCTGATCATATCCATTACACGGATCTTCTTCAATCCATCCTTACGTTCATAAACCACCATATGACCGACGAACATATCGACATGATCAATTTTCACATCCTCGCGGTGCGGCAAAACCTCTTTCCAATATTCTTTACCCGGATTTTCATCAGAAACTTCTATCAATTTAAAGTTTAGAGCCTCGTCATTCGTCACCACATAGAATTTGTCCGCATGATGATAAACATAGTACTCCATCTTGTGTTGGCGTGGATGAAATATCCTGAATTCGCCCTCAGGCTCATTCGCAGAAAGATAACGAACCTCTGTCGTTGTAGCGCTGCCGGAACTTAAAATAAGGAACTTTCCATCTTTCGTTTTACCGGGAGAAAGGAAATATTGATCGTCTATTTCATGATAGACCAATACATCTGAAGCGCTACTTTCACCGAGCTTATGTCTGAAGACTTTATCGGGTCGATGTGCTTCATCCAAAGTATTATAGAAGAGGGTCTTATTGTCGTTTCCCCATTCAATTGAATATCCACCGATATTTTTTACCGCATCGGGATAAAACTCTCCGGTTTCCAGGTTTCTTATGCGAAGCAAATATCGCTCTGACCCGGTACTGTCAATAGTTACTGCGACCAGCTTATGATTCGGGCTCACTTCAAGTGCCCCTATTTCGAAAAAATCGTATCCTTCGGCAAGCTTATTCTGATCGATCAAAACCTCTTCTTCGGCATCCAATGTTCCCCTTTTTCGAACATAGATAGGATATTGTTTTCCCTCTTCCGTACGTCTGTAATAAAAATAATCGCCTCTTTTTTCGGGGACCGAAAGGTCTGTTTCTTTTATCCTTCCAACCATCTCTTTATACAATTTTTCCTGCAACCCCTTGGTATGAGCGGTCATCTGTTTTGTGTAATCGTTTTCTGCTTCTAAATATTCTATCACCTTCGGGTTTTCCTGTCCCCTTAGCCAAGAATAGTTGTCCACCCTTTCATATCCGTGCAACTGATCTATCTTAGATATTTTCTCTGCAATTGGTGGAGTAATATCAGTCGTTTTATTGTTATTATTTTGTTTTTTAATTAAACCCTACCTTGATTTGTCCGATTCCATTTGGACGGATTAAATCCTTGATATCTACTGATCCGAATAGAAAAACAAAACTTTTTAAGCTATATTATTCAGGCAGTTCAGGATGTCTTAAATGAAAAGTTGTGGCATCCTGATATGCTCCTGCGACAGCCAAGACAATTCCGTCTTCATACAGATTTCCCGTAAATGTGATACTCGTTGGAGTATCATTTTCCCTGAAACCGTTTGGTACTACCACTGCGGGATGACCTGTCAGATTGGTCAGAAGAAGGCTGCTACCTCCAAATGTCGGAGCCACGAAAACATCTATTTCCTTGAATAGATCTTCCATTTGCTTCATCAAAAGCCTTCTTGCCCTGTTGGCATTTATATATTCTACGGCAGGGATCAATCTCGCCTGCCTGAAAACGTTAGGCCACGACTGCTTAATCTGGCGAACGAGCAGATCATCTTCGCCTGAACGTGTTATTTCATCGAACGCTGCTGCCGCTTCTGCGCTGAGTATGAAACTTATATCAAAAACAGGAAAATCCGGTAATTCAATTGGGATCAGCTCCGCGCCTATAGACCATAAAACATCTATTACCTCATCATCAATTTCTTTCTGATCGCGTTCTTTTTCAAACTCCGATTTTAGATACCCTATCCTTAAACTGCTCAGGTTTACATTTTGACTATAGTTAAACGGCATATCTTCCACCGTTAGGTCCAATCCGTCCGGACCATATATCTCGTTGAGCACCAATGCAGCATCGTTCACTGAACGTGTCATCGGACCGAGCTTATCCATCGTCCATGATAATGCCATCGCACCATGTCGGCTAACCATTCCGTAGGTCGGCCTCAAACCGGTAATTCCTGTTCTTGTTGATGGCGATATGATAGAACCCCATGTCTCTGAGCCAATTGCGAAACCAACTAATCCGGCGGATGTTGCTGCGCCGGGACCTGCGGATGAACCACTCGAACCCTCTTCAAGGTTCCAGGGGTTTTTAGTCTTTCCGCCATACCAAACATCACCCCAGGCTAATGCTCCCAGCGTGAGCTTTGCCACGAGGACAGCGCCGGCTTCGTCTAGTTTTTCCACTACTGTCGCATTATAATCGAACATCTGCTCTTTATATGGCATTCCACCCCACGTAGTTTTAATCCCATCTGTGGCGAGGAGGTCTTTTGCTCC
>CBDUTM010000182.1:0-4634 GCA_965369985.1 uncultured bacterium
CAACTATCGATTATACCTTACCGCGCGCAGGTAACGTTGAATTAAAAATTTATGATCTTTCCGGGCGAGAAATTCGGTCATTAGTAAAAGGATTTAAAAATATAGGTCTTCATAATGTGAAGTGGGATGGCAAGAACAGCGATGGAATCGATGTTTCCAGCGGTATCTATTTATATAAAATTACTCTGCGCACTGATAACCTTCGAAACGGAACGCTAAATATAACAAAACAAATTACTTACATTAAATGATTAAGAAATATTTTAACATATTAAAAAGGGAAATAAATAATGACTAAACGGATTTTTTATTACTTAATAATATATTCTTTGTTCATTTTTATCGGTTGCGGAAAACAGAATACATTATTCCAGGCGCCAATGGTAGGTATAATGCAGAATAATCAGGTTCCTGTACTGGTAAAAGGGATAACTAATGGCGAAGTTCGTATCAATTATAAAGCGGTTGATGAACCAACGACAGTCTCAACTGAGTGGAATAATCTTTCAGAAGAGGATGATTTCACAACCAATTTAATACTCACTGATCTCAATACAGAATCGAAATACGACTATCAGGTCGAATTCCGCAATGGAGAACCATCAGAATGGTTTCATTTCACTTCTTTTCCTGTTCAAAGCAAGTCCGGCAAATTCAGTTTTGTTTTTTCAGCGTGTCAAAGGGAGAGTTATTTAACTCATAACATTTATGAGCACATCGAAAAGGAATCTCCAACATTCGTAGCTCTTCTCGGAGATCAAATGTATGGAGATTATGACGGGAATCTCAATAATCTCGAAGAATATCTCGAAGATGCCATCGAAATGAAGAAAGCGCAAGAAGAAGGCGATATAATTCTATCAGAGAAGACTATTTTGGAGGCGTTTCGCAACAAATATCATCGTAATTTCGGCGCAGACTTTCAAAAAATGAGTAGCGGTATTCCGATTATGGGTATTTGGGACGATCACGACTATGGCAGAGACAACTCCGACAGCGGAAATCTATACAAAGAGGAAGCAAAAAAAGTGTTCAAAGAAAACTATCCGTCTTATCCATACGAAGTGGAAGATGGAGGAATTTATTATTCATTCTCTATCGCAGATGTTGATGTGTTTGTTCTTGATACCAGGTGGTATAGATCTCCGATGGAGACTGAAGAGGGAGAAAATAAGACAATGCTCGGAGCCGAACAACTCTCATGGCTGCTAAATGGTCTGAAGCAATCCTCATCCTCGTTTAAAATTATATTTTCAAGCGTACCAATGAACTCCTACGGCGGTGATACTTCTTCCGGCAGAAAAGGATATGATAGCTGGATGGGCTACGAGTACGAGCAGAATAAATTAATTTCCTTTATAAAGGAAAATGATATTCAGGGTGTTCTAGTTTTTTCGGGAGATCAACATTACCCAAGTGCGCACATTCTGAATTGGCGATCTCCACTTACTGCTGTTTCGCAAACAGAATTGTCCATTGATTACTCGCTCTCTGAAATGGGAACGGCGATATTCGATTTTTCTGCCTCTCCGCTAAACTATAAAGTTGCAACAGGGCATCCCCTGATCGCTGAAAATCAGGAAAACCCTAAATTCTCGTATGAAATTTATCGTGTTGATTGGGCAAAACCGGAGAATAAGGTCGAAGGTGCGCCACGCAGAGTAGCATCTGTCTATGGCGTTGCGGAAATAGATACGGAAAGTTCGCCAAAAACGGCTTCTGTAAAGTTTTTTGAACTGAATCCCGAAACATCTGAAGTGGTTGAACTCTATAAAATCATGCTAACTTTAGAGTAGTGCGCCCGGATGGACTCGAACCACCGGCCAATGGCTTAAAAGGATCAATGACGCTGGGTTCGATTCCCAGACTCTCAAACGATGCTTTAGATTCACTAAAAGCTTGTATTAAAGCTAAAATACTTCTTTATACACCCTAAATTCAGGGATTTACCCAATTTCCGTTTTGTTGTCTTTAGTTGGTCTCAATATGGGCACACTAAATAACTTTCAATAAGGATTTAAATGGTAATCATTATCCTTGTGAGAGATTACATGAATAAGTATCTTTTAATCTTAGTCAAGATTTGCCGTAGGAGGATATAATCATAATAAAGACATTGATAATAGCCTTTACAATTTGTGCACTGGCCTTTCAGACATTCATAAATCAGGCTTACGCGCAACTCAGTGAATTCAAAATAACAGCCTCTGATGGAGATACTCTTGATTCCTTCGGAAGGTCAGTCTCTATCTCCGGTGACTATGCCGTCGTGGGAGCTCTTGCAGATGATGATAATGGAACGGATGCGGGCTCGGTTTATGTCTTCAAACGCAGCGGCACGAGTTGGTTCCAGGAAGCTAAGTTACTGGCTTCTGATGGAGTAGCAGGTGATAGGTTCGGACAAGCAGTATCCATCTACGGTGACTACATCGTTGTGGGAGCTTTTACTGATGATGATAGTGGAACTGATGCGGGCTCGGTTTATCTTTATTCCGGCGTCGCTACAGCAATAGGAGTTGAGAGTGATGAAGTTGGTCTGCCGGCAGAATTTACGTTGTCGCAAAACTACCCCAACCCGTTCAACCCAGGGACGGTAATAAGATATTCTATACCAAGAGCGGAGGAAGTGTCACTTGTAGTGTATAACATGATCGGAGAGGAAGTAGCTCAACTGATCGACGGACGCAAACCGGCTGGAAATTTCTCGGTTGAATGGAACGCATTCAACATGGCATCAGGAGTATACCTATACAGGCTCACCGCAGGCGATTTCGTCTGGACGAGGAAGATGGTGTTGTTGAAATGAGATACCACTATTCGAAGTATTAGCAGTAATTATCGATGGAAATAACTGGAAACTGTAATTTACTACATCCCGTAACTTCTTGATAGCCAGCAAGTTACACATATCACACCACCGTCTCAATATCGGATGGTTGCAGCACTATTATCACTGTTATTTATAATAATTGAATTTTCTATATCTTTAAACTAATTTCAGAATAATGGACCTTATTAATACAGTTCTTTCCAACCCTTATTTAAAAGCGCTTACGATTGTTATAGCATCCGTTCTTGCCGCCACGATCATCAAATGGATATTCAGCGGTATCTTACATAGCGCTGTTAAACGAACAAAGACGACCTTTGACGATAAATTACTTGATCTGCTCAACAAGCCTGTATTCTACACAGTGCTATTGATAGGTGTTGATATCGCAATTCACTCTCTTGAGATTCCCGATAATCTCCAATTTATACTTGTGGGCATTTTAAAAACCACAGTGCTTCTGATATGGACGGGAGCAGTCTTGAAAATCGCTACTATGTCACTACGAGAACTTTCCCGAAATCCGAGAAGCCATCAATTTGTTCAGCCGAGCACATTGCTGCTGGTTGATAATCTCGGCAAGATAGGCATTTTTGCAGGAGCGCTCTATTTTTTTCTTCTCGCGTGGGATATCAATATTACCGCCTGGTTAGCGTCGGCGGGCATAGTTGGCATTGCGGTTGGTTTTGCGGCAAAAGACAGCCTGGCTAATCTTTTCGCAGGATTCTTTATCATGGTGGATGCCCCTTACAAGGTCGGAGATTTTATAAATCTGGACGGAGGAGAAAGAGGAAGAGTAACAGACATCGGGCTCCGCAGCACGCGAATACTAACGAAGGATGATATGGAGATCACCATACCTAATTCAGTAATAGCAAGCTCGAAGATAATAAATGAAAGCGGTGGACCTTCCGAGAAAGAACGTATAAGAATATCTGTAGGAATCGCCTACGGTTCCGACATTGATATCGTTAGGAACGTCCTTCTCGATATTGCCAAATCAAATCCTAATGTAGAGGATGAGCCGGAACCGAGAGTCAGGTTTCGGGAGTTCGGTGAATCTGAATTGTCGTTTCAACTTCTCTGCTGGATAGCGGAACCTATCCTTCGTGGTCGGGTAGTAGACGAATTGAATTCAGAGATATACCGGCAGTTCATTGAAAAGGGTATCGAGATTCCATTTCCTCAAAGGATCATTCATATGCGTCCGGCGAAAGAGGATTAGTGAGCCAAATACGCGGCACGAATATGACTGTTATTTATACTGATTGAATTTTCTAAATCTTTGAACTAATTTCAGAATAGTATTTCATATTTAATAATAGAAAGGTAGGTAGAAATGCCAAAACGTGATGGAAATGCCGTTTGGAACGGCGGATTAACAGGCGGCAATGGAACGATAAAAGTAGGTGACTCGCTGTTTGAGGGACAGTATTCTTTCAGCTCCCGGTTTGAAGAAGGAGAAGGAACGAACCCGGAAGAGCTTATCGCCTCTGCTCATGCGGGATGCTACTCGATGGCGTTTTCCGCTGAATTAGAAGCAGCGGGATTCACTCCTAACAGTGTGAGCACGAAAGCTTCTGTCTGGATAGAGAAGGGAGATGATGGATTTAGTATTACGAGAATCCTTTTGACTACAGAGGGTGATGTTCCCGGTATTGATGACGCAAAATTTCAGGAAGTCGCCACAGCGGCGAAAGAAGGCTGTCCTGTTTCGCGTGCTCTTTCGGCGGTGGATATATCTCTTGAGGCTACATTAAGATCATAAGATAGATTTTCAGAAGAGTAAAAATATTTAATTATT